>CAYXQH010000263.1:0-7984 GCA_964467425.1 uncultured Saprospiraceae bacterium | reverse complement strand
AGTTAAAACTTATTGTAGACTATTTCAAGAATTTGTGAAATTTTCTTTATTTCTATAAAAAAACCCTTGGTATTGCTGACTTCTTTGCTTGTTTGCCTAGCTATTCAGCTCGCATACTGCCAGCCAAGCCATCAAGCCCGAGCTAATTTCCAATGCTTTTTCATCAATGTTAAAGGTATTCGTATGAACAGGGGAAGTAATTCCTTTCTTAGAATTTCCTGTTCCAAGTCGATAAAAACAAGCTGGCATTTTTTGAGAATAATAAGAAAAATCTTCTGCGGTCATTCTGATTGGTAGGTCAACAACATTTTTTGCGCCCATATAAGTGATCGCATTTTTCTTTGCATTCATCGTAAGTTCTGGATGATTAATTAATGCGGGATATCCTTTTATAATATCAAATTCGATTGCTCCGCCCATTCCTTTTGCAATGCTTTTTGCCATATTAAGCATCGACTTATGCGCTTTCTTTCGCCATTTTTCATCCATTGTTCTGAAGGTACCCTCCAATTTTACTTCATTCGGAATAACATTCGTTGCTCCACCAGTAGAGTTGATCTTTCCAAAAGTCAAAACACTAGGGATCGTAGGATTTGACTTTCGGCTGACCACCTGCTGCAAAGCTGTGATAATATGAGCAGTGATAACAACTGGATCAACACAATCTTGTGGTAAAGCACCATGCCCTCCTTGACCTTTAACCGTCATATAAAGCTCATCAGCTGAAGCCATATACATACCTGATCTAAAGCCAATCTTTCCAACCTCAAGCGGAGGATGAACATGTTGTCCTAAAATACTTTTAGGTTTTGGGTTTTCTAAGACGCCTTCTTTAATCATGATGGATGCTCCGCCTGGCAGCTTTTCTTCCGCTGGTTGAAAAATAAGCTTTACCGTTCCTTCGAAGTCTTTTTTTATGTTGTTTAATATTCTTGCCGTACATAGTAAAGAGGAGGTATGAACATCATGACCACAAGCATGCATCACGCCTTTATTTTTGGATTTATAGGAAACCTTATTTGCCTCTTCTATTGGAAGTGCATCAATATCCGCTCGAAGTGCCACAACCTTCTTTTTAGGATTTCTTCCTTCAATAAGACCAACGACTCCATTTTCAGCACAACCATGTTCATGCGGAATTTTATAAGCTTTTAATTGTTTTGCGATGAACAAGCCTGTTTTTATTTCCTGGTAAGATAGTTCAGGATGCTGATGAATATGACGACGATTTTTGATCGTGTCTTTGAAATATTCCTTTGCTAGTTTCTTTATTTTATTTTGTAACATCTATTTTAATTTCTGTTTTATACGCACTTCTAAATCCTTCCAAGTTTTCTAAAACTTTTCCATATAATTTCTAAATCATTATAGGTTGAATAATCCTTGGCATAAATAAAATTTAATCGTTGAACTGTCGGTGTGTTTATTTTTGAAATACGTAATGCATCAACCGTGGAAAGCACTCCTTTTTTAAGTACCGGTAAATTATCAATAATGGTCCCTTCTGTCTGTGCATAAGCAACCCATGTTTTCTTCCCTATTAAAACGTTTATTGCATTTGTAAAATAGCCAGATTTATTTTTTACCAACCATAAAAAAACTGGAAAGCCTAAAAGAAGACATAAAGCTACGATCAAATCCAGCATCCTTTTATTCCTTTTATTCCTTTTGTCTAAAACCCCAAAGCGGATATCAACCGTATATAATTCTCCACTTGAATTTTTAGAGCTGCTTCCAATTATGCTAAAGCTTTCTTTTGGTACAATTTTATAATCTATCTCTGCCCCTAATTTAGTCATCCAACGCATAGTGTCTTGTGCACTAATATCTTTAGAACAAAAGATCACTTCGTTTACTTTATAAATATGAACGACTTCGTCTAGTTGATTTAAATTACTTAGATACGTTTTAGTATCATCCACTTTTTCAGGCGCAACAATTCCAATTAAGTTTTTCTGAACCTGCGCATGGTGGATTAAATCCATGACTCGATCGCTTTCTTCCTTAGATCCTACAATCACTAAATTTCGGCTTTTCTCTTTACCAATATTTAGATTTTTATATTGAAAAAAATGTAGGATGGCTCGCAGGCCTACTGTAGAAACAACTGCCCAAACCATTCCTAAAATGATTAAAACTCTTGAGGTTCGATATTGTAAATCTAAAAAACCATACACAGCTGAAAGCAAAACGGTTCCTATAAATATTCCTCTGACTAATTGACGAATATTGCTCCGTTTATCATATCCCCCACTAAAATAAACAGAGACCAACCAAAATCCGATATACAAGGGAATATTAAAGTAGATAAATGAGGTTGGGTAATAGTTGGGATCTTTAAAATAATAACTAGACCAAAAATCCTGTAAAAAATAGAATCCAATAAAGATGAGTAATGCATCCAATATCGGAAGATATGCTGCTTTAACGAAATTGCTGGCTAAAGTGATAAAGGCCCTAAAATAAATCGCTAGCTGAAGCATTAAAATAAACAACCAGGCTTGTTCTCCTTTAAAATGCTTTCTGGCAAAAATGATCATAGCATTATAGAAGGTTTTGACATAATTCAAACTTCCTTTCTTTGTGCTTTCTCCTTTATAATGAATAATCGTGGTGTCAGAAAGGTAGTAGTTTTTATATCCTGCTTTTACGATCCGATAAGAGAGGTCAATATCCTCGCCATACATAAAGAAGGTTTCATCTAAAAGTCCAATTTCATCTAGAACAGATTTACGGAGCCACATAAAAGCCCCCGCAAGTACTTCAACTTCGTGATTTTCATCCTTATCCATATACCCAAGATGATAATGATTGAAGGTTTTCGATTTAGGAAATAATTTGGCAAGCCCAAATGTTTTAAAAAAAGCAACTTTTGGTGATGGAAAACCTCTCTTTGATTCAGGTAAAAACCGACCGGAACCATCAATCATTTTTACGCCTAAACCTCCAGCGTCGGGACGGGCATCCATAAACTGAATGCATTTTTCAAAAGTATCTTCTTCAACTACCGTGTCTGGATTTAATAATAAAACGTATTCTCCTTTCGATTGACGGATCGCCTGATTATTTGCAATAGAAAAGCCCGGATTGTCTTTATTGGCAATGAGTAGAACTTCGGGAAATTTTTCCGCTACCATTTCTACAGAGTCATCCACAGAGTTATTATCAACAACAAAGATTTCGGATTCGATATTAGCACAAGCTTGCCTGACAGAAAGAAGCGCCTGTTCCAAAAAATATTTTACATTATAGTTGACAATTACAACAGATAATTTCATCTGTATTAAGACTATTCTGATGCCTTTTGATAGGGTATCCTTGCTACAATTGATCGTCCAAGTGTTAATTCATCTGCATATTCTAATTCGCCTCCAAAAGAAATACCTCTAGCGAGTGTACTTATTTTCACTTTACGTTCTCTCAATTGTTTTGAAATATAAAAAATGGTCGTATCTCCTTCGATGGTTGGGCTAATAGCCATGATAATTTCTCGAACACTATCTTTCTCTATTCTTTGTAAGAGTGTTTCAATATTCAAATCCCCAGGAGAAACTCCTTCAATTGGATTAATCACTCCTCCTAATACATGATATCTACCTCTATATTGGCTCGTTTCTTCAATTGCCATTACATCCCGAATACTTTCAACTACACAAATCACAGAATGATCTCTCCTCGTATCTTGGCAAATACCACAAACCTCTGTATCTGAAAGGTTATGACAGTGCTGACAGTATTTAATATTATTCCGCATTTTGAGAATTGATTCCGCAAAATTTTCAGTCACTTCCTTTTCTTGATTCATTAAATAAAGTACCAACCTTAGGGCAGATTTTTTACCAATCCCAGGTAAACTGGAAAAAGCAGAAACTGCCTCTTCTATTAATTTTGATGAAAAATTCATAATACAAAGTTAGTAAAGAGTTTTGTAAGTGGCGGATAAAAATTAATGTTAAGCTATTTTGACATTCTGAAATTTCATAAACAATTGACTAAAAAGAGATTTTGTTGAATATTTGAGGGTGTCTTAAAAAAATAGCTTATTAATAATTCCGTCAAACCACTTATAAGTTTCCTTTAGAAAGCTATTTCACAATTGAATATTGCATTGAGAACCGGAAAGAGAATTAAATAAGCAAAAAATATATTCCATGATCACTCTCCCCTCAGTTTTTAGTAAAAAAAGTCAGTTTTTCAATCAAAATATTGCATTTTTGTGGATACATTGAAAGTGATTATAAAATACTAACAAAATAAAAATTTATAGATATGGCTGACGTAATCCGAATGCCTCGTATGAGTGATACAATGGAAGAGGGCAATATAGTCGGTTGGCTTAAAAAGGTAGGCGATGCAATCGAACCTGGTGATGTTTTAGCAGAGGTTGAAACAGATAAAGCGACCATGGAATTAGAAAGCTACCAGGAGGGGGTTTTACTTTATATTGGTATAAAGGAAGGTCCTGTACCTGTCGACGGAATCCTTGCGGTCATTGGCTCAGCAGGTGAAGACTATAAAGCAGCATTAGAAGCGGCAGAAAGCGAAGCTCCGAAAGCAACTACTCCTGCTCCTGTTGAAGAAAAAGCTGCAGCGCCTATGGTTCATGCGCCGGCGGCTCAAGCAACTGCTCCTACTACGACTGTTTCTGTACCTCCATCACAAGACAAAAGAATTAAAGCTTCTCCATTAGCTAAAAAAATGGCTTCGGAAGCAGGCATTGATATTAGTGCTGTTGCTGGTTCTGGCGATTTGGGAAGAATCATAAAAAGAGATATTGAAGCTTATATTCAAAATAAACCAGCTACTACGAATGGTGCAGCTCCAGCAGCCGCTGTTCCGGCATTTCAATTAAATGGTCATGGAAATCCATCTGAGGATATTCCACTTAGTCAAATGAGAAAAACAATTGCCAGACGATTGGGTGAAAGTAAATTTTCTGCTCCTCATTTCTATTTGACAGTTGAAATCAATATGGATAAATCCATTGAAGCTCGGAAACAATTAAATGAAGTTTCTCCAGTACGATTATCGTTTAATGATTTGGTAGTAAAATCTTGTGCTGTTGCTTTGAGGCAACATCCAGCTATTAACTCCTCCTGGTTAGGCGATAAAATTCGTAAAAATGGGGACATCAATATTGGTGTAGCAGTAGCGGTTGACGATGGTTTATTAGTTCCAGTGATCAAACATGCTGACCTTAAGTCAATGGCACAAATAAATACCGAAGTGAAATTACTTGCAGGAAAAGCAAAAGAGCGAAAACTTCAGCCTTCAGAAATGCAAGGCAATACATTTACCATTTCAAACCTTGGGATGTTTGGTATTGAAGAATTTACGGCAATTATCAATCCACCTGATGCCTGTATTCTTGCAGTGGGAGGAATCAATCAAAAAGCGATTGTAAAGGATGGAGAAATTGTTGTAGGCAGTATGATGAAAGTTACACTTTCATGTGACCATAGAGTGGTGGATGGTGCGACTGGTGCTAAGTTTTTAGGTACTTTAAAATCAATTCTTGAAGAACCAATCAGAATGTTGGCTTAGATAGAATTACTATATTCATATAAAAACCGTAGGAGGAGCTTTATAAACTTCCCTACGGTTTTTTTGTTATAAGCATATGAAGAAAAAAACATTGGTATTAGGAGCTTCTACAAATCCGCAAAGGTATTCTTACCGGGCTGTACATGCTTTATTAGACAAGGAACACACCGTCATTCCTGTAGGCATAAAAAAGGGAGCGATAGCTGGAATAGAAATCAGAAATGATCGTCCTTTAGTTGAAAACTTAGATACCATTACGCTTTATCTAAATCCGAAAAGGCAGGAGGAGTATTATGACTATATTTTAAGCTTGAAACCTAAAAGGATCATATTTAATCCAGGAACTGAAAACGCTGTGCTTGCTAAACTAGCCAAAGAGCAAGATATTCAGGTAGAAATTGCTTGTACCCTGGTTATGCTTTCAGTCAATAATTACTAGATTTTAAAATACAGTATAAAAACAAAAAGGATTACTTCGTATGAAGTAATCCTTTTTGTTTTTTAGAAGAAAGGTTTTACTAGTAACCTGCTTCTTTATTTCCTGAATAAGAACTTCCAGATCCAGAACCTGCTCTTGTAGTTCCACAATCAGGCTTACCTTTATCAGATTGACCTTCTGCGATAGTGAACTCTACACGACGATTCCAAAGATTTACGTTACCAGTATCAACTAAAGGAGTTGTTTCACCACCCCAGTTAAGAACTAAACGATCTCTAGAGATTCCATATTTGTTTACTAAGTAGTTAATTGCTGTTTCAGCTCTATTATAAGATAATAGTTGGTTATAGCAATCGCCAGCAGTTAAATCTGTATGACCAGAAACTAATACTCTTAATGCAGGGTATCTTTTCATTACAGAAGCAACTTGGTGCATTTTACCATATTCTGAACCACGGATATTATACTTATCTAGATCAAAATTGATGATAGGCAAGAACCAATCAGTAGCAGCATCAGGAATCGTTGCTTCGAAACCTTTAAGTTTCGCATCAACAATACGGTTAACATCTTCCTCTTTTGTATAAACAGGAGGAGGAGGCGCTTGACCAACACCTTGGTCATCTATTGTTCCAACTAAAGTTGGAGGCGTATAAGGCTCTTTGTCATCGCAATCGAAAACACCATCCATATCAGAATCCAATCGTACACCTCTTGTGTTTACAGGACATCCTTCAGGAGTATCTTTTTCATCATCAACGATGTCAAATACACCATCTTTATCTGCATCTGTTTTGTCAAAAATTGGTCTGCTTTTAACTTCAGCAAGATCTTCTGAAATTAAGCCTAATGGGCTTACCCACCAAAGTGGCTCAGATCTTTCTTCACGCTTTCCAAGATTGAAATTTAATCGAACACTAGTATAATTGATCATATCTCTGTACTGTGTCAAATCAAAAACAGATCTGTGACGGTATCCATCAAGAAGGTCACCTTCATTACCAAAAACAATTGTTGCTTTATGATCTAAAGAAAGGTTGATTCTATCATTTAATTTGAATGAAACACCAACTCCAGCATCAGCATGACCGTTTATCTGTAACTCGATATTATCATCGTCACCTTCAGATCGACGACCAAGAGCGGTTTCTGCTCTAGTTTCATAATCGCCATCTAAAATATCTTTTACTCTGTCAGCAGCTTCACGACGATCTTCTCTTGAATTTTCAGTACTTAGACCATCTGCTACTCGACTAAAATCATGTTGTTCACCATTTGAACCTTTTGCATCATAAAAAGACTCATATCGATCAGCACCAACACCACCATATACATACCAATTCACTTTTCTAATTTGTTTTTTGAAGTTGAAACTATTCAAACTCCAAATCCCCTGAATAGAAAGAGACATGTATTTAGTTTTATAATTATGGTACCAAGGAGTACTAGTATAGTCCAGCCCATTATTAAGGGCTCCACTTAATACTCGATTTGCGCCTCCTGCAGGACTTGTTGAACTCCCACCAGAGTTTCGAGGTTCAAGACCTAAAGCTTGTCCATATTGAGCGTCAATTCTCCATGCAAATGCATAATCAAATGCTCTTCTGAAATGAATACCAGCTCCCCAACTAGGGCGTGGTAAGATATCGCCTATCACCATAAAATGGCCGGCATGAATCCCAATCTCTGATTGGTGCTTTGGTGTAGCATCAATTGCTAATCCTGAATACTCTGAATTATTTTGAGAAAAAACAGTTGAAAGGGAGATCGTAAATAGGCATACGAATAGTAATAGAATTTTCCTTGTCATAGGGTTTTTACTTTGATGATTAAAAAAACAGGTGGCTATTTCTAAATATTTAATATATCTGTTACTCTGAAGTACAAAAGTATTGTTTTTTTCTTTTGTCACAAATATTTTAGTATTTTTTTTTATATGAAAAGTTTAAACTTTTGCCATATTTTCTTAAAAAAACTATAAAATACCTGATAATCAGACAC
>CAYXQH010000262.1:0-8005 GCA_964467425.1 uncultured Saprospiraceae bacterium | reverse complement strand
AGTATTTTTTTTTATATGAAAAGTTTAAACTTTTGCCATATTTTCTTAAAAAAATCATAAAACACCTGATAATCAGACACTTAGAAATTAGCTACACCAAAATGTATTTGCATCACTACCCTACATATTTCAACATTCTCATATGTTTTTAAAAGGTAGTAGTTAATAAAAATTTGTATTTATTTTAGAAAATAGCTTTAGGATAAATGACCTATGAACTACTTTTCGTAATAGTAACGTTTTAACTATTACATTTGCTGTTACGCATTACTTAGATTTTATGTTGCATTGATTTTAGAGATAAAATTACAGGTAATTACTAAAATTGTTCCAGAAAAATAAAATAATGCCTCTATGATCTCCAATCCCTAGATAATAAATCATGTATATAATTTGATAATTTCATTTTTATAAATCTTTGACTTAAAAAAGAGCCATTTCGATCTATACGCTCTATCACATTATTCATTACATTTGCAAAAATCTTTAAAAACATGCTTGATCATTGGTTGAGTTCAACTGAACTAGTAAATGAGGGGAGAATTGAACAACTTCCAAAGAATAAGTTTGGGAGAAATATTGCAATTCATCTCAATAAAATTCCGGATTTAAAAAAAGTAGACATTGCCATCTTTGGTGTCTCTAAAGTAGATGCGGATGAAGTTAGAAATGCACTTTACAACCTTGATTATCCTTTTGACACCATTAGAATTGCAGATTTAGGAAATATTAGAAATGAAGACCCTTCTTTTATTATACCTGTTATTCGAGAATTATTGCAAAGTAATATCCTACCTATAATTATAGCTCGAGATGCGAATAGCGTTTACGCCCAATTTCAAGCGCATACTACTCTAAAGCGGTCTACAAATTTGGTATGTATTGACGAGAAGATAAATTATAGTTATTCAGCTAATGAATCTGAAAATCATTATTTAAATAGCATTCTTAATTTCAAAAATTCTAATCTATTCAATTTAGGAGTAATTGGCTTTCAAAGTCACTTTACATCAGATTCTTTATTGAAAATGATGGATGAGCGAAACTATGAATATATCCGGCTTGGCCAACTCAAAGCATCTGCTGAAGAAGTGGAACCTTTAATTCGAGACGCAGATTTGGTCAGCTTCAATTTAAGTGCCTTAAAACAATCCGAAGCACCAGGGGTAGAAAACCCAACGCCAAGTGGTTTATTCTCTGAAGAAGCGTGTCAACTAAGCAGATACGCTGGAATTAGCGACAAATTGACCTCTGTTGGCTTCTATGGCTTTCAAAGTGAAAAAGATCAATTTAACCAAAGTGCACAATGTGTTGCACAATTAGTCTGGTACTTTATTGATGGTTTTTATCACAGAATGAATGATTTTCCTGCTTCTATGAAAGGATTAGTAGAATATATTGTAGAATTTAAGCACATTGACAAACCAGTTACCTTTTGGAAAAGCAATAAAAGTGGGCGATGGTGGATGCAGATTCCGGTAAAAACAAAGAAAAAAGATCAACGTCACCGACTTGTTCCCTGCTCCTATAATGATTACCAACTTACAACTCAGGATAACTTTCCTGATCGCTTGTTGAATGCCTATAAGCGTTTTAGCTAAGGAGTTTTTCTAAGCCAATTCCCCTGGATCCTTTCAATAAAACTAATGTTTCACTAATATTAGACTGAAAAAACCACTTTTTCAATGCCTCCACATCCGGAAAATGAAATACTTCAGATCTTTTAGTGTCTGTCGCTCCAAACTCTTTTCCTACAAGAATAACTTTATCAAAACTCAAGCTAACTGCCTGATTCAAAATAGATTGGTGTTCCTCCGAACTAAATGCTCCAAGCTCTAACATATCACCCAAAATGACTACCTTATTTTCTGCCTTCATCAGTCGAAAGTTATTTAAAGCATTTCTCATACTGGTAGGGTTTGCATTATACGCATCTAATAAAAAGGTATTCGTATCCTTTTTTTGAAGCTGTGATCTGTTATTATTAGGAATATAGTTTTCAATTGCCTCTTTAATTTTTATTGAAGGGACTTTAAAATACCGCCCTATAGAAACGGCTGTCTGGATATTATTAAAATTATACTGTCCAAATAAATGGCTTTTAGCCTGAACTATACTATCTCTATGGTCTGACAAAAATTCGATCAATATAGTTGGGTTAATTTGTTTTAGTTTCGTTTCTAAAACAGGAATATTTCTATTGGGATCTTCACTTTGATTATACCCTACTTTAAACTTAACTTCTTCAGCCAGCTCTTCTAAAAATGGTTCATCCAAATTAACAAATGCAACACCTCTGTTGACCGCTAAAAAATCATACAACTCAGATTTTGCTTTCTTTACTCCTTCAAAACTGCCAAATCCCTCTAAATGAGCTTTTCCAACATTCGTAATTACTCCATGAGTGGGTTCTACAATTTCACAAAGCATAGCAATCTCTCCAATATGATTAGCTCCCATTTCAATCACAGCAATTTCAGTATCCTTTGGCATATCTAATAAAGTCAATGGAACCCCAATATGATTATTAAAATTACCTTTGGTAAAATGCGTTCGATAATGACTTATAAGGATAGAAGAAAGTAGTTCTTTCGTAGTTGTCTTTCCATTACTCCCTGTAATTGCTACAATGGGTATTTTAAACTGTTTCCGATGGAAATTTGCTAGTTCTTGCAATGTTTTTAGTACTTCTTCAACTAGTATTATACGGTCTTGCCCCTTTAATTTGATATCATCTGCAACAACATAAGAGGCTCCTTTTTCTAAGGCTTGCAAGGCAAAGGTGTTTCCATCAAAACGATCTCCTTTTAGCGCAAAAAATATAGCGCCATCCTTTATGTTTCTACTATCAGTTGTTATACCGGTAGCATTTAAAAATAGCTGATATAAGTCTTGGATTTGCATGTATGCTTAAAATTGGACGTACAGATAAAATTCAACTAATTGAGGCCTATAATCACAAATTACTCCATAATTAGTGTTTAGGTTACAATAATAAAAAAAGTCTCCGTGTAATTACAACACGGAGACTTTTTCATCTTCAAATTTTAGAAGAATTAGTATTTACGTTTTACTTTCTTACGTTTTACTTTGAAGCTATTACCGCCGGTATTCTCATTTCCGGTTGGTCCACCAGTACGAGTCATAGCACAACGGAAACCAAGAGATCGGTCAGCTTTATCCTCTTCTTTGAATCTTCTGGCACCAGGAGATAACCACCATGCACGATCTGCCCATGATCCTCCTTTAATAACTCTTGATTTATCACTAATTAAAGAATGTTTTCCATAATCATAAACTACTGATGACTCATCATCACCATCTAAATAATTATAAACCATTCCTCGTTTGTAATTTTCACGAGTTGCAGCTTCATCATCATCAATATACTTATATCGAATTCGACCAATACTATCTTTCTCTACAGGAGATCCATTCTCATCCAAAATTTTGGTTTGGAATTTATTACCACGGAAAGGGTTTAAATCCTGATCATCAACATCTCTTAAAGTAGAGCTGGTTAATGGTCGATATAAATCCATTGTCCACTCATTAACATTTCCAGCCATATGGTAGAGTCCAAAATCATTTGGAATATATTCTCTAACTGGAGCAGGAATGTGTGCATTATCATTTAGCTTACCAGCCATACCCATATAATCACCTCGACCTCTTTTGAAGTTCGCTAGAATTTGACCTTGATATTTATTTCTTTGCTGGAATCTAACGGTGTTTCCATTCCAAGGATATAATTTTCGATCCGTTATTCTTTCATCTTTAGCTGTTGATTGATTACCAATAAGAGCTAAAGCAGCATATTCCCACTCCGCTTCCGTAGGAAGTCGATAGGAAGGTAATAAAATACCATCTTCAAATTGTACCGATCTTTCACCTCCGGTTTGAAGATCTTTAAGGTTTTTTCGAACATCTCCTTGATATTGACCAACAAGATAAGACTCTGTATTAAAGTTATCCTCATCTTTTTGCTCTGGATTTGGATTTAAAATGCCTCTTTCAATAAGAACCATTTCATTTACTCGGTCTGTTCTCCATTTACAATATTCATTAGCCTGAATCCAGTTAACTCCAACTACAGGGTAGTCATCATAAGAAGGGTGTCGGAAATAAGTTTCAACGAAAGGTTCGTTGAATGATAGTTCTTCCCGCCAAACCAAGGTATCTGGAAGCGCATTTAGATATACTTCAGGATAGGATTCGTTGAAAACACGTTTTATCCAGTATAAATACTCTTTGTAATCAATATTTGAAACTTCAGTTTCATCCATATAAAAGGAAGAAACAGTAACACGACGAGGGATGGCATTCCATTCAAAAATAACATCCTGATCGGTCATACCCATAGAAAAAGTACCTCCTTCTACAAGTACTAAATTAGGGCCGGTCGCTTGACCTTCATAATCTCTTTTTTCAAATCCTCCCCACTTTTGGTCGTTGTATTTCCAACCAGTGGTAGCGGAACGTTCTTTTTTTCCACAAGAACTAAAGATTATTGCACCTAGCATAAGAAGAAATCCTAACTTCAGCAGTCTTTTCATTGTTTTAAATAATTTTCTTTTAAAAATGACCAACAAATATATCGAAAAAATGAAATTATAGGCTATTTGAAAGCATATTATTTCAATTTATACAAAATCAATGCCTTTTATTTATAATATATCGGGTGAGTTCTCTAAAGCTTAATATTTTTCAAGGTATGTTTATCTCAAAAGCTGGAAACAATCATTATAATCAATCCGCTTTCCTTTATCAAAATTCAAAGTTAGTGAAATTTCATGGCTTCCGTTAGATTGACCGGATAAAGTTCCGACAGAAATATCATAACTATATCCAATTTTCATAAAACCTTTATGTACACCTAGGACAAAAATCACTGCATCCGGGTTTGTAAAAGCATGGCGATACCAAATTCCACCAAAAATAGCATCGAGGTTAGCGAGTGAGCCTACATTTAGTTGCCCAAAGTCTCCTTGCTTGATATACATGATATTCGGTGATATAAACGACGCTGCACGACGATTATTGCCTTCTCGAATTTTTAACTCCATTCCTCCATGCATAGAAATACGCATTGGAAGTCCGGTATTAATATTATCATTAACATTTAATAAAGATTCATTGGGCGTATTCAAATGTTTCAGCGAAAATCCTGCGTAAAATAATTCGCTATACGCCAATATACCTGCTGAAACATCAAAATATGCAGCATTTAAATTATCTGGTCGTGTTTCTTCGGTTGGGTATGGGGTCCCTCCGGGGGATACAAAACCATATCGCTCATTGATTTGATCTAAAAATTTAAAGCGATCCCAGTCATATCTTGCTTGAGTAGCATTTGCTTCAACACCTAGTTTTATATGAAAATCATCGACCACCTGAAGTCGGTAAGAAAAATACCCGCTTATTTTATTTGTATTTAATAAACCTCCACCAGCATCGTCTGAAAGAATGGATAAACCAAAACCACTGTTTAATGCTTCTGAAAACTGATCATAGTAAAGCGCATAGGTAACATAGGCACTGGAGCCATCTCCATCTCCCCAACCAGGCCATTGATTTCTATAGTTTATTGAAATATGAGGGGCATACGTATTCCCAGTAAATGCAGGATTGATTTGTAAAGGCGCAGCATAAAACTGGCTAAATATCGGGTCTTGTGCTTGCACACTATTCAGACTCGCCACAAATGCAATTATCAAAAGGACACTTCTCAACATCTACTGGTAATTATATTATTAATTAGTTTAAAAACTCTAATTTGCGAATTGTACTAAAATACGGAAAAAGTCTAGTAGCTAACATTTATCGAGCAATAGTTAATGTAACTTAACGTTTCAGTAACAAGTTACTAAACGAACTATAAAGCACCAAAATTGTTGTGTTGAATTGTAAATTGTTATACAAATTTCCAAATATTATATTGCAATTATGAAAAACTCCTTATTACTTCTATTATTTCTTTCTATTTCTTTCTATGGATTTGCCAATACTACGCTTCGAGTTTCTAAAGATTTATCTTGGCAGGAGGACCCTATCATCCATAATCCTACTGGAAATTTTGCCACAGAAATATGGACTTTTGAGGATGCTATTTTTACAGATGTCCACCCCAGCCTCCCACTTTTTTCAGAACGCTTGCAAGTAAGCTCCTATGGTAAAGTTACACCAAGGCTTATCAATGCAACCTATGAATCATTGGATAAAAGCAGCTCAACGGATGATGCTTTTCTCTCTGAAGATATTAAAATTACAGCTAGAGTCCTAAATGATCGTGGAACCTACTACGTTTATTATAGTTTCATTCCAATTCGAAAAACGGCTTCAGGTTCTTTCGAAAAAATAACTTCCTTTGAAATTAGTTTAGAGTTTGAAACAGTTTTACAAGCTCGTCCAAGAACAGATTACACGTATACTTCTGAACTTAGTGATGGCGATATATATAAAATAGCCGTTAGTGAAACAGGAATGCATAAAATTTCTTATGATTTTTTAAAAGATGACCTGGGAATTGATATTGATAATATAAGTCCGGATAAAATCAGACTTTTGAGTAATGGTGGTGGATTAGTACCTGAAATTACAGACAAAGAAAGAATTGATGATCTAAAAGAAGTAGCCATTCAAATTATTGGAGGAGAAGATGGTCAGTTTAACAGCTCTGATTATATTTTGATGTATGCTGAAGGTCCTGATAAATGGTATTTTGAATCTAATAATTTTACTCGACCAAAGAATTTTTATTCAGATCATAATCATTATTTTATTAAAATAGGTTCTGAAAATGGATTAAGAGTCGGTGATCAGGCTTCCCTTTCTGATGCCACATATTCTACTTCAGAATATGATAGCTATGTGCGATTTGAAGAAGATAAATTTAATATTTTAAATGATGCATTAGGAACACAAGGTTCTGGTCGAAACTGGTATGGAGATCCTTTCAACCCTACAAGAGAAAGATCCTATGCCTTTTCTATTCCAAATATAAATACAGCTGTACCTGTGGACATGACTGTCCGCTTTGCCGGAAGGAGTAGATCAAATAGTACAATAAGAGTAGAGGCTGAAGGAGAAACCTTCACACAATCATTGGGAACAGTCAATTGGAATAATACCGAATCAACCCATGCTAACGCAAGATTAATGAACGAATCCTTTACTGCCAACGGAAGTGATATTTCTATCAGCTTAAACCTTCCAGCAGTTGGAGATGGAACAAATCTTGGATGGCTCGATTATATAGAATTGAATGCCAGGGCTGCTATGTCAATCGTAGGAGATCAATTTCTTTTTAGAGATCAAAATACAGCCAGTCACCCACGTTCTACTTTTCAGGTTTCCAATGCCAATAGCAGTACTATTATATGGGATATTACGAGTCCATTTAATCCCGCTATTCAAGAAGCTAGTTTAAGTGGTTCCGTACTAAGTTTCAATGCTGCTACACAAGATGTGATCAAAGAGTTTGTTGCTTTTGATCCGAACAGCACCGCTTTTCATTCTCCGGAAGGTCTTGGGACTGTTGCCAATCAGAATATACATGCAAATGAAAATGTGCATTTTGCAATCATTTACCACAAAGATTTTGAAGATGCTGCATTAAAGCTAGCAGATCATCGAAGAACCTTTAGCGGTATGGATGTCGCTATTGTGGAGATTGATCAAGTATTCAATGAATTTGGAGGAGGCAGCAAAGATGTAACAGCTATGCGTGATTTTGCTAAAATGTTATATGATAGAAATCCAGAAAAATTTGGTTTTTTATTACTACTAGGTGATGGATCATTTGACTTTAGAGATATAACGGAGCAAGGGCGTAACTTCATACCACCTTTCGAAACCATTAATACACTTGACCCAATCCGTGCATTCCCTTCAGATGACTTTTTTGGTTTACTTACCGAAAACGAAGGTCCTGCTTTGATTGGTGCTTTGGATATCGCTGTCGGAAGGATTCCAGCACGAACAGCTTTTGAAGCAAATGCTGTTA
>CAYXQH010000261.1:0-8022 GCA_964467425.1 uncultured Saprospiraceae bacterium | reverse complement strand
GGAGTCATTCTTAAACTTGATTTTAATCAGGTTTTGAATGACTCCTTTTTTATTCTAAAATAAAACCCCTCACCTTTAAACACCAAAAGCGCTCTTTTCAGAATCTATATAGACAAAAAGAATGAGCATTCGAATTTTACTATGTGCTTTATGCCTCTGTTGTTTTAGCTGTCAGGAATCCATCAATGAGCAACAATTACAAGGCGTTTGGGAATTGTACTACGCTCCAAAAACGTCACCCAAATTCAATCAATTTCAAATCAACGGAGATTCAATAATTTACACAGATCAACATTTCTTCCCATTTAAATCAAAGGTTCTTTTAAAAAGAGATCAATTAAAATATGAGGACTTATCCCAGGAAGCGATAAGTATTAAAATTCTATCGATCAATAAGGATACCTTAATAACAGCCGATTCTTTATACTATGTAAAAAATTCAAACCTAAACGACATCTATTGCTATTCCTTGCCAGGAATAAGGAGTGATCAAATTTTAGATACGGATTCCATGTACCCTTTCTTCCACTTCTTCCATCTAGACGGGGCGCCTACCTTACAAATTGGAAATAAGTATTGCCAACTAAAAGACTTATTCCAATTTACAGAGCGGATTAAAAGAGATACGTCTTTCGTTTTATTTCTTGATAAAAACGTAAGCCTCCAATCTCTTGAAACCCTATACGCTTATTTAAGCTATTTAGGTTGGAAAAAATCTAAGATAGTGGCAGGTGTGAATGAAGATTATAAGTTTGAACTTGTTGATGATACCATTGAGATATGGGAAGAAGAAATACAAAAATTAATGCACACAGCACATCCTCCTCCGCTTTATCCAAAGGAAACAAAATTTAAATCGAAGTTGAGTTATACTCAAACGAATCCAACCATTATTAAAATCAACGATTCAGAAGACATACAAGTGATAAAGAATCTTTCAGGAAAATCGAATTATTTATTCAGCATAAATAAAAATTTAAACCTAAAAGAATACTTAGAATTAAAAATAAAATTGAATAACTTTAGAACAGAAAATAGACGTTCTATAATTAAGTGTGAAATTCTTTAAAAAACGAAACAAGCTCTTTAAGCGCCAATTATCGGAATAGTCGTCAAGTCCAAAAAAGAAATGAAATACAAATACGATGCTTTTATTAGCTATTCCAGTAAGGATAGTAAAACAGCAAATTCTCTTGCTAAAACTATGGGGCATCTGGGGTTAGATGTTTTCTTATCTGAATCAAATCTTGAACCTAAAATCGGAGAAAACTTCCTGACCGAAATAAGCAAAGCCTTAGAAAGCAGTAAACATTTTATATTAATTGCCTCTTCCAGTTCATTAAACTCTCCCTGGGTCCAGTTAGAGTATAGCAATTTCATCAATGTTTGCTATGCTAAAAAACCAAAGAAAAGGAAAATCATTATACTAAAGAAAAAGAAATTAGATATTGATCAAGTTCCTTTAATCTTAAGATCTTTTCAAATTTCAACCAGTAAAAAACTAATTGCGCATTTCGTTTTTGACAATAAAGCTAAAAACATAAACAGGAAGTCAATTGTTGATCAATCGAAGGTAGATAATTATGTAAGGGAATTGCTACCAAATATTAAAGATGAAGAATTTCTCTATATCGGTGTAGACAAGATTTTCGATAAGGATTTTAAAAATGAACTAGGCATACCCAGATCCAATTCAAGAGCTAGCCTGGTAAGGAAATTTATAGATAAAAAATTGTCGGTTAATCATAAGAAAAAACACCTTAAAGGAAGTGATCATTCTTTTGTAATCCTACTCGTCAAAGGAGAGAGTCCAGACGAAGAACCGATATATGCCTATGTCATGGTTAAGACAGACAAAATCGAAGCATTTATGGAAGCTCAAAAGGAAGGAGTGTTTTACCCTGAAGATTATGGGCAAATAATAGTATCTGGCGAAGGGATTCCTTCACAAAAAGTAAGAAGAGAAATGGAGCAAAAATTCGGCTATGATCACCGAAATGAATTTTTTCTATAAGATCCTTTAAAAAGAAAATATGAATATTAGACTTATACTTATTGCTGTTTGCAGTTTGCTACTCTTGATGGTTGGAGCAGATAAGTTTCTTAATTTTTTAGATCCACCTTGCTCTTTGATGAATACTATCTCCCCCTCTGTTTGGAAAGCGTTAGGCGTTATACAACTTGCCGGCGGCATCTTTATTTGGTTTTCTAAGTTTAGAAAATTCGTGGCAGGTTTCTTTGTGGCTTTTATGTTATTTTTCACCATTTACCATCTTACACAGAGCACCTATGATGTTGGCGGATCGAGTTTTATTGCAGTCCTGTTAGGTTTTTTAATTTGGGATCCAAGATTCATAAGAGGAAAAATCAAACTAAATTAAAACGTCAGATTTTGAAAATAAACCCAATCATAGCGGTAAAGAATGTTGAAGAAAGTTCAACCTGGTATCAAGAAGTATTTGCCTGTACCAGCATGCATGGAGGTAATGAATTTGATACTTTAAAAAGTAAAAACAACGAAATCTTTCTATGTCTTCATAAGTGGGAAGCACATGGACATCCGACCATGAAAAATGCCAATATTACTCCTGGCAACGGACTAATCCTATACATTAGAACTGAAAACATCGAAGAAGTCCGGGACAATCTGAAAAAAATCGGCCATCCTGTTGAAAGTGAAATTCAAATAAATCCGAATTCAGGAAAAAGAGAATGCTCTTTTAGAGATCCCGATGGATACTACCTTACGATTGCTGAATCCCATGAATTCGAGGGATAATCAGGTACCGCAATGCCTTTTAGCCCCGCCCTTTAGTATTTGAAAAATTATCCTTAAATTTATACTAAAGATTTAGCTATGAAAATAAAACTCCTACCCCTAGTATTGTTATTTGTATATGCTAGCTATGGTCAGATTGAAAAAGTCACTGACATCGAAGGAATATGGTACATTAATCATGAATTAAAATTTAAATTTGGAGACCGCATATTTTTCGGAACATTAAGCCCAAACGATTTTTGGATTAGCGATGGCACAACAGCAGGAACGGAAAAGATAAATCAGATTTTTGACGTTAGTGGTTATTATATTATAGGCGATCGCTGTTTTCTGACCAAGTCGAATGGTTTATATGAAATCAATCCTGATACATATGTGGTTGAATGGATCGCAAATGCTTCAGGTACTATTAAAAATATAATCCCTTTTAATAACGACATTATTGTACAATCCAGGTTGTCTTTTCCAAATTCCAACTCTTATCTTCAACGATTTGATCCTGATACTGGAATTGCTGAATTGATTTTTCAGACGGAAGATCAAATCGATGCGCTTGTCCCGTTTAATGACAAAATACTTTTTAGTTATGATACTAATTTACTTTCCAGTGATGGAACAATCAATGGGACAACAACTATACTAGATAACAATACTATTGAGATTCGAGAACTCAACCTACTAGATGGTACTCTTTTCAATAATCAATATATTTTCCAATTGCATACTGAAACCTATGGCTCTGAACCATGGGCTACCGATGGAACAGTGAACGGAACTAAGCTACTAAAAGATATCTTTCCAGGAAGTACTGAGTTCGACTATTCGTATGGCTCATTCCCAAGCAAATTTTTTAACCAAAATAACGAATCTTACTTCGTTGGCTTTGCTGAAGGTTATGAACTAAGCCTTTTCAAAACGAATGGCACTACCGAAGGAACGGAGGTCGTCTTTCCCTTTAGAGAAGAACTCGACATTTACCGGGTAAATGATTTATTTATTTATAAAGATGAAGTCTATCTGGAAGCGACATCCACCTCTAAGGGTTTAGAATTATGGAAAACAGATGGCACACTCGAAGGAACAAAATTAGTTAAAGACATCTGGAAAGGATCGGGGAGTTTTGCAAACCCCAATATAAGAAGGTCATACTCCTTTACAGAGGACTACATCTATTTTAATGGAAATAATGGTGTTGATGGTTTCGAGATTTGGAGAACAGATGGTACAGAAGCCGGAACAGCTATGATTGCAGATTTAACACCAGGAGCAGATTGGTCAGATACTGCGCCCCTGGCTGTACTCAATGATCATTTCTATTTCATCGAAGGAGATCAAGAAAGAGATTATCAAATATATCGTTTTAATCAATCCGCTCCCCTACCCGAAACGCCAACCTATTCTAAAGACTATGATTGGTTTGAAACGATTGGTTATGACTATAGTCCTAATGCTTCTATTCCTTTTATATACAATGATGAAATGGAAGTTGATGGGGCAGATAATGTTTATTTTATTGGTGAATTTTCACAATTCCTTGTACAATTTTATAACAGCGAAAATTTCGTTCAGGCGGCGGCAACAGAGGAAGGTCAATTTAGAAACTTCATTGCGTCCTATGATGATAAAGGGCAGTTTCGTTGGGCAAAAGAAATGGGAGGCCATAGTTTTGGAAAGGAGCAGGCTTTAGCGATTGATTCGGAAAACAATGTAATCTGCGGTGGCGTATATCATGAACGAGGTGTAATAGGTTCTGTAACGATGGATGATGCTGATAATCGATTCTTTCTAGCTAAGCTCAACAGTGATGGAGATTTGATTTGGAAAAAACAAGGAGATGTTGGGCAAAGTATTAAAGCTGAAATTAATCATATAGAAACAGATAGTGAGGGAAACATTTATGTGGGTGGATGCTTTACGGATTTTAATGCGCAGGTTGGTCCGCATCAAATTAATGCAGGAATCAGCCCATCTTTTTTCGTAGCAAAGTACGACAAAGACGGCAATGAACTTTATTTAAAACATATGCCCTTTCCTTCTGTCGAATTACATGGCTTTGTAAAGTCATTGCAAGTTTATGATGAAAACCTGTATGTGCTTATTTCAGATGGAGATTACAACTGGTCCGCACCTTGTGAGATTCGTTCTTTTGACGTCCAGTTATATGTTTTAAATAAAGAAGGGCAAATCATCAATGAAAAAAACTTTAAAGCTGGAGATTTAAGTTTTGTGACAGATGCTAAATTTTCTCCTTCAGGATATCTGCATATCATAGGCATGTTTAGAGAAGATTTCGAAATTGAACATACCACCCTTTATACATCATGTGAAGATTCAAGAGGGTTTGTCATAAAACTCGATACTGATCTTGAACTTATTGAAGCTTTTGCCTTGGAAACACCTGAAACATATCTTCACGAAATTGAATTTGGAGCAAATGCAACCTACTATCTAAGTGGGCAGCAAGTCCTGGATAGTGTTCCAGAATACAATTTTAATTATTTTAGAAATTTTAAAAACAAAACCTTCGTAAAAAAATATGACAAACATAATCAATTAATTGATGTACGATATTTCGGTAAATTTCATTATGATTCATTCGATAGTAAGCCTTTAATTTCTTTGGATAGTGACGAGCATATTATTTTGTTAGATCGATATCGTTCTTCATTTGATACGCTTCCTGTAAATGGTGGCAATGACATGAAACTAGGCTTGCTCAAGTTTTCTCTGGATAATCAAGCAGAGTACCCTGAAGACGACATGTTGGAAGTTGAAGCTTTGCTTCTTTTTCCTAATCCAGTAGCGTTTGAGATTACGATATTTTCTAACGATGAAGATTTAAAAGATGCTACATTCCAAATTTATGATGCTAGCGGTCGATGGATTTTAAGTCCTTCTTTTTCTTATGATGTTGGAATAACAAAAATTGATGTAAACCAACTAGCTATGGGTTTATATTTTCTTCAAATAAAAACAGACGAACAACAATTCACAAAGAAATTTATAAAAGCTAATTAAAATCATGGAGATTAGACTAAACTGTGAAAATTGTGATAAATCATTACCAAACGAAAGCGATGAAGCGATGATTTGCACATTGGATTGTACCTTTTGCAAGGATTGCGTGGATAATGTTTTAAAAAATGTATGTCCGAATTGTGGTGGTGGATTTGAAAAAAGACCTTCAAGACCTAAGTATTATTTAGAAAAATATCCGCCGAGGAAAGACAAGGTTTTTAAACCTGTCATAGAAAATAAGTTTTTAAAAGAGAATATAAATATTCATCCTAGAGAAAGATAATCATCAAAGTGAAATACAAAGATATCGCTGATAAAATTATTGGGCTAAAAGATGCCGATCTAAAACTCCGAGATCAACTTATTCAAAAGGGATTACTTGGAAAAGGATACCATAAAGAAATGGAGCAAATGCATACTAAAAATGCAACGCTTTTAAACGAAATAATAGACCGTATAGGTTATCCAACAATTGATAAAGTTGGAGAAGCCGCTAGTGAAGCAGCCTGGTTGGTCATTCAACATGCTATAGGGCACCCTGACTTTATGAAAAAATGTCTGAAGCTTTTAGAAGATGCTGTAAATGAAAAGAAAGCTAATCCCAAAAATTTAGCTTTCCTTGCTGATCGAATAGCTGTATTTGAAGGAAAACTGCAACGCTATGGGACCCAATTTGACTGGGACGAAAATGGAACGTTAAGCCCAAACCCTTTTGACGATCTAGAAAAAGTAAATCAAAGAAGAAAATCTATCGGGCTGAGCACCCTTGAAGAACAGACTGAAATTATAAGGAAACGAACCAAGAATGAAAACGAAAAACCGCCAACAGATTTTAAGCAAAGGAAAAAAGAAATGGAAGAATGGAAAAAATCAGTAGGTTGGATAAAATAACAACTATAAATTATGACTAGAACACTCGGATTGTTACTCTTGCTATTAATGCTAAATTCTTGTAAAGGGCAACCAGTAAAGAATGAACTTAAAGCGGTTGGTGGTCCTTGTGAAGATTGTGAAGCAGCATTAGACTACAAACTACTTAAGCTAAATCCTAAATCAATCGACAGCTTACCAGGATTCGAAGAAACCAATCCTAAATTAAAAATAACAGGAACCGTTTACCAGTCGGATGGAAAAACCCCTGCCCAAAATGTAATACTTTATATTTATCATACCAACCGGGATGGTATTTATCAACCCAGTGATCATCCAATTGGCTGGGAAAAACGGCATGGAAAATTTAGAGGCTGGTTAAAAACAAATGCTAAAGGAAAATATACATTTTACACCTTTAGACCTGCTCCTTATCCACAAGTTCAAGAATCTGAGCACATCCATATGTATATAAAGGAACAAGATAAGATACCGTACTATATTGACAATTATATATTTTTAGATGACCCAATACTAAAACAAGAAGATATAGAATCGCAAAAAAACAGAGGAGGTTCAGGACTCATCAAACTTGTAGAAGAAAATGGGCTGTTGCTTGGAAAAAGAGATATCATTTTAGGTTTGAACATCCCAGACTACACTAAATAAAATGAGCTACTTAAATGAGCTCTTAGTAGCAATACGAATTGAACTGAAAATTTTTATTTATTACTCATGAAACAAATTCTTGATGAACATCTTTTAGACCAATCCCCTAAATTCAGGAAAAAAAGAGTATGGTTTTATATTTCACTTGGCATTTTAGTTATAGGGTCAATTATTTCAACAATTTTTTCATGGTACACAATCATGTCTATAATTATTTCAGGCCCGGTAATGTCGTTGATTGGAATATTACATTTAATTGAAGGAAAAGTAGCTGGCGAAAGAAAAAGTATTTTTATGGGCAGTATTCCATTAGCTATTTCACTCATCTGGTTAGGATTAATTCATGTTTTCACATTAGGACCTGGTGAATGTTCTACAATAATTCCTGCTTCTCTAACTTGTCTATCCTTATTAATACTAATAATCTCAATACTGGTATTTATAAAAAAATATTTAGAAGTACTCAGAAACAATAAATCATAAATTCATGTCTAATCCTTCAAGGAATAACACACACAGCATACATAGGCGCTAAACACGTCTATTAGTTTGCACTTGGTATTCAGCAATAAAAAGAATAATAAAAAGAGCTTGAGACTTATGGCAGACAAAAGTTAAACAAAACTGTCTTATGACTTTTATTACATAATACTCATCTTCAAACTTTGTATCTTTATGCCTTTAAT
>CAYXQH010000260.1:0-8041 GCA_964467425.1 uncultured Saprospiraceae bacterium | reverse complement strand
CGCAAGGTCTGGCAATAATTGGTCTAAGGGTAGCTTTACCTGCTTGATCCAATGCTCCAGCTACTGGAAGCATCTGATCTGCCATTTCTATATCTGCCAAAAAATTGGGGCTTAGAATTGGAATAATAATATCTGCATTTTCGAGGGCTTGCTTAATTTCTGCATCATCTGTTCCTGCCATAAAGCCTTCTGGATATTCCAGGGTAAGCTCTCCATTTTTGACCAATTGGCTTAAATTATTTTCCAAGTCATTTTTAAAAGCTTCATCTTTTTCACTATATAATAAAAAGACTTTTTCGGTTTTTGGAACCGACACCTCTCCTTCCGGATTAAGTCGACTGCTTAACTCTCCTAAAAACTCTGTTGCATCTTTATCTAAAAACTGAAAGCTAAAACGCTCTTCGTAAAAAGCTTTGGTCATCGCACTTAATGGAAAGCGATTGGATTTTGCAGAAATAGTGGTATTCTCTTCGCGAAGTTTTAAACCATCCAGTAATAATCTGAATTGCCAATTTTCTAAATTAAATCCGAAAAACAAATAGGTTTTACGATCATCAAATTGTCCTAAAATTTCTTCTGGAATTCTAGGGTCATCTTTTACCACATTTCGAACAAACTCTAATTGATCTTCTTCGGTCAATACAAAAGATTCCGTTTCTTCCATCGATCCAAAAAGATTATAGACTAATGGGTTTTGGCTATTCACTTTATCAAAGTCTACCGTCCGAGCAGTATCTCTTCTAAAGTTATAATAGAAATCTACGGGTTGTCTTCCTTCTTCTCTTAAAGCCCGCTGGATATAATTATCTTTATTGGTATTGATACAGATATGAAAAGGCAGCTTGGCGAGAGACTTATAAATTTCGGGAATATCTTTACAATTTTGTTGAATAAAGTCTTTGGCTAAATCTTCCAGATCAACTCTCCGGGCTCCCTGAATACTTAAAAAGCGTAAAGAAATATAGGTAAGATTATTTTTCGCATTTTGGTCATATTCTACCTTTTCCTGATCCAGAAAATCAGCCAGGTAACAGGATAGTTCTTCTACTAAGGGAACCATTTTACCATCCTTTTCAACCTCGGCTAAATTGGGGCCAATCATCAAAATACACCGCTCTTCCTCAAAATCTCTTTTAAGCTTGATCCATTGCAAGTTATTCATGCGCTAATTACTCGTTGAATAAATAAGAAAGATAAAAAGGAAGGACTTTTATTTAATAATCATTGAAAAATCTGATTATTAAATAGTGCTTCTACTTGGTTATTTGAGGTAATTACCTTTCTCATTTTAATTACTAAATTGAACGATATCATTCTCCCATAGTAAATCGATAGAGTTTCGATCCTGAAATATAAAAAAATTTGTCCGAGAATGATCGAATTAAATCATTTTTCAGCATAAATTCCTGTATTTAACATCAAACAAGACCGCGCTGCTAGAACAAATTAAAAAAGAATTTGTAATTTACCCAGCATAAACCACAGCCAAGTATTCTACCATTGATTTTCAACTAGTTATAAAATTTATTACCAAATGAGAGATTTAATTCTCGTTGGTTTAATTAATTTAATATGATACAACTTTGTCGAATGCCTCAAGCATTCTTTTCGTTAAAAGAATACTGCTTTAAGCCAATAATTCTTTTTCTTGCCCTTTTTGTTTTTCTTCCAACATTTAGTAATGCGCAGGTACAGAACATTGCAATCAATGCAAACTTTCAAGATCAAAACCTAAAAAGCATTTTTGATGAGCTGCAAAGTAAATATGCAGTTTCATTTTATTATCAGGACGATTTGATAAAAGGACAAAAAGTAAGTGGCCAATTTGTTGAAACACCAATTGAACAAGCATTAGAATCCCTTTTAGAAAGTACAGACCTTGGATTTCGTACTTATAGAGACTATGCTTTTATCGTCGCCTCAAAAAGCGATCTACAAAAAAAATATTCTAAAGAATTTTTTATTCTTCAAGAACAGGAGCGGATTCGATTATTGTCTGCTACCGAAGAGACACTGGCTCCACTAGTCGTTGGAGATATTAATACTATACAATCAGGAAACATAAAAGTAAAAGGATTTATAACGGATGACTTTAATAAAGATATTATTGTCGGAGCCACTTTGTTAGTAAAAGAAACAGGAACTGGTGCAAGTACGGACGGGACTGGTCAGTATCAACTATCTCTGCCTGCAGGCACTTATCAATTGGTCATTCAATCCATAGGCTATCAAGCTTCTGAACGTACCTTAAAAGTTTACTCCAATGGAGAGTTGGATTTAGAATTAGCAAGAGAAGCCGTTCAACTAGAAGAGGTTGTGGTTTCAGGTAATGCGGTGGATAAAAATGTGGCTGCTACCGAAATGGGTGTCGAAAAACTCGATGTCAAGCAATTGAAAAAAATTCCTGCATTTTTGGGAGAGGCGGATTTAGTGAAAAGTCTTTTACTGCTTCCTGGTGTGAGTACGGTTGGCGAAGGTGCTGGAGGCTTTAATGTTCGTGGAGGTACGGTGGATCAAAACCTGATTATGCAAGATGGTGCTTTTATGTTTAACACCTCGCATGTTCTTGGTTTTTTCTCGGTATTCAATCCTGATGTCGTTAAAAACGTCACCCTATACAAAGGAAGTATTCCAGCTCGATATGGAGGACGACTTTCTGCCGTTTTAGATGTGGATTTAAAAGAAGGTAATTTTAAAGAATTTACAGGAAAAGGAGGATTGGGAGTAGTGTCCAGTCGTTTAGTATTAGAAGGGCCTTTGAAAAAAGGGAAAAACGCTTTTATATTAGGTGTCCGATCTTCTTATTCTGACTGGGTTCTTAATCTGGTGAATGTCCCGGAGGTTAGAAACAGTTCCGCTTTTTTCTATGATGCAAATGTAAAATTCACGCAACTGATCAATGATAATTCACGAATTTCTTTTTCAGGTTATAGCAATAAAGACCGCTTTCAATTTGAAAAAGAATTTGCTTTTGATTGGGAAACCCAATTAGGGAACATCGAATGGAAACAAATTTATGGAAGCAAGCTAAGCTCTACCCTTTCATTAATTTATAGTAATTACCGAAGTGGCCTTACAGAGCCGGAAGGGAATGAAGCTTTTAATGTAAAGAGTGGTGTTAGCTATATCAAGATAAAGCCTGATTTTATTTACACGCCAAATATTAATCACAAAGTTAATTTTGGGATAGAAGCTGTTCAATACACCGTTAATCCAGGAGAGACCAACCCAGTCGGTTCAAATTCTGAGATTATAGCAACAACCGTTCGAAAAGATCAAGGAAGAGAAATGGCGCTTTATTTAGAAGATGAATTTACAATCAGCCCTCGCTTATCGGTCATTGGTGGTGTTCGTTTTTCTTTGTTTCAAAGTCTAGGTGAAGACTTGGTTTTTTCTTATCAGGAAGGAGTTCCAAAGAATGTAGAATCAATTGTCGATTCTACTGCTTATTCTACAGGAGAAGTTATCAAAACATTTAATGCTATAGAGCCCAGGATATCTGTCAACTTTAAGCTCAGTGAAGATTTTTCTATTAAAGCCGGTTATAATCGAACCGCCCAATATATCAATCAGATTTCCAATACCGCTTCCATTTCTCCCGTAGATATCTGGCAAATGAGTAATACCCATATAAAACCACAAATTGCAGATAGTTATTCGATTGGTTTTTTCAAAAACTTTAATGATAATAAATGGGAGACATCTTTAGAGTTTTATTACCGTGATATTGATCAGTTAATTGACTATAAAGACTTTGCACAGTTATTGGCGAATGAATTTATTGAAACGGAGCTATTAGATGGTATTGGTAGAAATTATGGTATCGAATTAAGTATCCGTCGGAAAGTAGGTCAATGGTCGGGATGGTTCGGTTATACTTATTCTAAAGCGCAAAGAAAAATAGAAGGTAATACAGAAGAAGAAACTGTCAATCAAGGAAATTGGTACAATTCGAATTATGACAAACCACATGATTTAACCGTTGTGAGTTCTTATCAATTGAACCGACGAAATAATATAAGTATGAATTTTACATACAGTTCTGGTCGTCCAACTTCTGTTCCAGTACGAAAATACACCTCTGCTAATGTGGTCAATGTTCCGGATTATTCGTTTAGAAATCAGTTTAGAATTCCGGATTACTATCGCCTTGATTTTTCATGGACGCTGGAAACCAGCCATCGAAAAAAGAAAGCCTGGGAAAGTAGCTGGACCTTTTCTGTATATAATGTATTAGGGCGAAAGAATGCATATTCCGTATTTTATCGACAAGCTCCGTTTCAAAATCCTCAAGCTTTTCGGTTTTCTGTATTAGGATCTGCATTTCCTGCCTTAACTTATAATTTTAAATTTTAAATTAATTCATCATGATAAAAAAGATCTTATTTGCAACGCTTCTTTTAGTCATTGGTTTGGCATGGGCTTGTGTTGATCCTATTGATCTGGAATCACCGGAAGTAGAGCCTCTGGTCACGATCAATGGAAAAATCTCAAATATTGGCGGAGAAAGTTTTATTACCGTAAAATGGTCCGCAGAATTTGCTACAGGAGAAGCTGGTTCTCAGGAACATATTAGTGGTGCCGATGTTAAAGTCATTGATGACCAGGGTACTATTACAGACTTTCAAGAATTCAGTGGTAATATTTATCAGCCATCTTCCTTTACAGGAGAAGTCGGAAGAAGCTATAAAGCCGAAGTTACGGCAAATGGTAATACCTATGAAACTGATTTTGTAAAATTAAATCCCGTTCCTGAAATCGATTCTTTATTCATCGATGTTGAAGCGGTCGAAGCCGTCAACAGCTTTGGTAACACCTTCTTTTTTACCGTAGTTAATCTTTTTGCCAATACTGATTTTCCAAACAGCGCCGATGGTACTTTTTTAAAATGGCGTTCTTTTGGAGAGTTTGAATTTCAAGAAGTAAGTGCTCCTTCCAATTTAAATATACAAACCTGCTATGTTAAAGAAAATGTGGACTTTGACAATATTTCAATTGCCTCTAGTCGAGAATTATCCGATGGATACCTTGAAGGGCAAGCGATACTAAGTAGAACCGTTGATTTCCGATTTGCAATAAAATATTCTTTTTTGGTTGAACAGGAGTCCATTTCCGCAGATGAATATGATTACTGGGAAAAAGTGAATGCAGAAATCAATAGAGATGGAAATATTTTCGAGACGCCTCCTTCAAGAATTCGAGGGAACGTCTATAACCCTAATAATAATGACGAAGTCGTTTTGGGTTATTTTAGTGCTTCAGCAGTCAGCAATAAACGCATTTTTATTCTACCTGTTGAAGTAGATGGTCCACGTTCATTATGCCGGCCGTTTCCAACACCACCATCTGATTGTTTTGATTGTTTAGAACGAATTGGAGCCTCACTGGATCGACCAACTTACTGGGAATAATTTCCGAATGGCTCATTCCATTCTGACTTCTTTCAACATTGATTTAAAATTGTTTTTGATATGCGTATTTTCTTTTTTGTTGTTCTTTTTATTGTTTGTCCATTGTTCAGTTGGAGTCAGTATTTCTTTACTCATTTTGACAAAGACTTTTATGTACCTGGTGAAAATGCCTGGTATAAAACTTATGTTTTAAATGCACAGGATACTAGTAAAGTTTTACACATAAACTGGATGGATGAATCGGGTAGAATCGTTGAGTCACAACTATTAAAAATTGAAAACGGCGCAAGTAATGGTGATTTTAAAATACCTGAAGATTTAAAAGCAGGAATCTATACTTTCCGTGCTTTTACTTTATGGAGTTTGAATTTTGGAGAAGATAATACTTATAAAAAAGCAATTCCAATATTTAATGATATTGAACATCAGATCGTTGACCATCATTATGTTGCACCTGCCGAACAAGCAAACGAGCGTTTCAATGATTTAACTATTTCGGTTCAAACCAATCAAAGCAAGTATAATAAAAGAGAAGAGGTTGAACTGAGCATCAGCGTAACTGATCAACAAGGCAATCCAGTGGAAGGTGATTTTTCAATAAGTGTATTTGATAAAAACCTTATCCCTGAACTTTCTAATCAAAGTATTTCAGCATTGCGTTTTCAAACGCCGCCTACCCTTTCAAGTATCAGTTATCCTGTAGAAAACAAAATTAGATTTTCAGGAATCCTTACTGACTTGAAAAGTAAAGATGCTTTAATTAAAAATGGGTTGCTCTCCATTTTTCTAATAGAAGATCAGGAAGGTGTGCTATGCGGTTTAAAGGATGGAAAATTTTCTGCAGAACTCCCAGATTTTTATGGAAAGCGTGAAATTCAAATCATTGATATCCAACCTAAATTTCCACATTTTTTTAGAGGCGCTGAACTAGACCGACCAGGTTTTAAAACCAATCAAGCCTGGAACAAAACAGCTGCAAAAGATCTGGTCAATGACTATTTAGCCGCAAGTACTGAGCGACGTTTTATTCAGAATACTTTTTCTATTGAAAAGCAAAACCTGGCATTTGACAGCACGGAGTACATGGTAAACTTTAATCCTACCAATACTTATTTTGTAAAAAACTATGTTGCTTTTCCAAAATTTACTGACTTCCTAGATGAAGTAGTTTTACCTATTAAAATCAAGAAAAAAAGTGGCACCAGAATTTTAAGAATGATCAGTGAAAAAGACAAAAAATTCTATGCAGAGCCTGCAATGATAATGATTGATAATAAGGTCACCTATGATACGGAAGCCTTTTTAAATCTTGATATAAATTCTGTAGTCCGAGTAGATTTACTACGAAATAAAGAATCACTCAAAGAGGAATTCGGAATTTTAGGTCGCTATGGTGTCATAGCTGTGCAGACAAAAAAACCGAAAAAAACTGAAAATAGTCAATTTGTATCAGGCTTTTATAAAGCAAGAAATTTTGAGCCAGTTATTCCTTCCGATAACAATGTACCGGACTTTCGTCCCATCTTATATTGGAATCCAAGCATCCAAACTAACGCAGCAGGAAAAGCTGTTGTCCGATTCAACACATCGGATGATATAAGTACCTATTCGATTAAGATTGAAGGGGTTGGAAATCAACTCACTGGAAGTAGTTTAGAAACGATTGAAGTGGTCGAAGAACGTTAAGTCCCAGTCAAATAATTAATTCCTGCCTGCCGGCAGCCAGGTTTGACGAATACTAAGAATATGTACCAATTGAAAAAGGCCTATCATAAATGATAAGCCTTTTATTTTGTTCTGACATCACTCACCTTTTAATCAATGGGTGTTAAAGGGTGCTTATGATGTTTTGGATTAAAATCGTATTGCAGTGGTCATCTACATTAATTAACGTTGTAAAACTACACTAATTATTACTAAAAATTCAATTTTTCAGGGGAGAAAATTGATTTTGAATAAAGAATATTTTACGCATTAAAAACTATAAGGATACTTAAAATGTTGATTATCAATTACCTAACAATATTATGTCGTAAACGTACATTTTTACTATTCTCGAATTATTCGTTTTTAAAGCCATGTGTTACTTGCTTAATGAATTTTTTAGGATATTTTTCTACCCCCGGAAAACCGAGTCTGATATCTCGTCCATCATGAGGAATGACCGCTGTTCCAAAAATATAATCCCAAATCGCCAGTGTCAATCCAAAGTTAATACCTCGTTCGTAGCCCTCCGGTAAATCATAGGCATGGTGCCAGATATGCATTTCCGGACTATTAAAAAGGTACTTCATTATCGGCCCTAGAAGGACGCTACCAATTATTGTACTACCGAGTATAACCAGATAAGGTGTCATTCCTTCCGCATTTGAAAAGAGCTTTACTTCAGCAATTCCAAAGGCAAGAACGATCCCTATTAAAAAGCCAAGGACTCCCCCTTTCACCCATCCTTTTACACTAATATTCGAATGATTAAAATGTCCAACTGCTAAAGTAAATATATGAATCAGAAAAAACTGGTCCAGTCTTAAGCCTATAATAAAAGCAAGAGGTAGGTATTCTAATCCTTTATAAACAATTGTTTCCATCCAATGATATCTTAGATGTGCCGCAAAACCCATTTGCTCTAC
>CAYXQH010000259.1:0-8041 GCA_964467425.1 uncultured Saprospiraceae bacterium | reverse complement strand
TGTACGAATGAAACGGAAGTGATGGTGGATACTAATGTAGATACGCCGCAACCAGATGCAATAGCAGATGGAATCTTGACTTGCGAAAATTTAGCGGTTACTTTAGATGGAAGTGGATCTACTTCCTCTGGAAATATAAGTTACCAATGGTTAGATGTAAATAATCAGTTTTTAGATAGTATGCCAACACTAGACGTTGAAACGATGGGCACCTATACTTTAATCATTACCGATCAAACGAGTCTTTGTTCAGAAAGTATAACGGTAGACGTCGGTCAGGATATTATACCGCCACTATCCAACGCAGGACCTGAAAATACGTTGACTTGTGATACAGAAACGGTTTTATTGGATGGGACTAGTTCCAGTACTGGAAGTGATTTTACCTACGAATGGATTAATGCTGGCGGTGTAACGGTTGGCGAAGATATTACTACAGAAGTAAGTGAAGCAGGAGAATATATATTAGTGGTAACCAATACGGAAAATGGATGTACTGCAAGCTCAATGGTAGAAGTGGTACCCGATGAAAATCTTCCAATCGCAGATGCGGGACCTGGATCTCTTTTAACTTGTTCCGTTTTAGAAGCTACACTTAACGGAGGTAATTCCAGTAATGGAAATAATATCTCTTATCAATGGCTGGATCCAAATGGTGATCTACTAACGGCAGATGCAGAAGTCATTGTGAGTAATCCGGGAACGTATACCTTCGTCGTTACAGACAATGATAATGGTTGTTCGACAACTGCTTCGGTTGAAGTCGATCAAAATATAAATGCACCGGAAGCAATCCCTGGTAATGGTCCAACACTTACTTGTGATTTGACGGAAGTACAATTGGATGCTTCTGGCTCTTTATCTTCATTAGGTAATTTAAATTATCAATGGTATGATACGAATGGAATGCCGATAGGAACCGATTCCGTTGTTATGGTGGATATGGCTGGGATTTATGGTTTAGTCGTAACAGCAGAAAACGGCTGTATTGATTCTTCAGCTGTCGAGGTCTTGCTAGATGCAGCGGTACCTATTGCTGATCCTGGAGAAAATGGAACCTTAAATTGTGATATTAGTGTCATTACTTTAGGAGGCGCAAATACATCAACGGGGCCAGGTATTACCTATCAATGGGAAGATGTGAATAATGTAATTGTTGGCGAAGATCAATTTCTGGATGTCTCCTTACCAGGAACTTATACGTTAACTGTTTTTAATAGTAATAATAATTGTGAAATTTCCGCAGAGGCAATTATTGACGAAAATGTTTTATACCCTCAGGTAGATGTTGGAGCAGGAGGATTATTGACTTGTGAAGAGACCGGAATTTTGCTTGGTGGGAGTGGGACGAGTGCTGGTTCAGATTTTCAATATGAATGGACCAATAGTATTGGGCAGATAATCAGTACGGATTCTGTACAAATGGTAGAAGAGCCAGGAATTTATACCCTGACTGTTTTCAATACCTTAAATGGCTGTGAAACTTCAGAAGAAATTTCAGTTAATCAGGATATAATTACGCCTGTTGCAGTAACAGGACCTGGTGGAATTTTGACCTGTGATGTTACAGAGATTAGTTTGGATGGAGGTGCTTCGACCGGTTCTAATTTATCTTATGAATGGTTTAATGAAGCGGGGGTATTGGTAGACGAATTGCCAAGTGTTGAGGTTTCTGAAGCTGGTTTTTATACCTTGGTGGTGACAAACACTTTTAACGGTTGTGTAGATTCAACACAAGTGGAAGTTACTCCGGATGAAAATGTCCCAACAGCGATTGCTATCGAAGATGGAATTTTGACCTGTGCAGTTTCTGAGGTAGCCTTAGACGGAGGAAATTCAAGTAGTGTCAGTGGAAATATTTCCTATGAATGGCTAGATCCAAATGAAGCTTTTCTAAGTAACGATCCAAACCTTATGGTCGACGTTCCTGGCGTTTATACTTTAATTATAACAGATACGGAAAACGGTTGCGATGCAATTGCCTTGGTTGAAGTTCCGCAAGATATTCAAAACCCGGATGCCTTAGCTGGAGAAAACGATACATTGACCTGTACGACGACTCAGTTACTTTTGAATGGTTCAGGTACCAACGGTATTAATTTTTCATTTGAATGGCTTGATGCAAACAATATGTCGATTGCTCAAACGTCCAATGTAGTTGTTGAAAATGCAGGGATTTATACCCTTATCGTGACGAATCAAACGAATGGTTGTTCTGCGAACGATCAAGTAGAAATTTTGCCTGATGTTGATCTACCGCTTGCAGCTGCAGGTGCTCCAAATACTTTGACCTGTGTGGTCGAATCGGTTATTTTAGATGCATCTTCCTCTCAACAAGGAAGTGAAATTTCTTACGAATGGCAAGACCCAAATAGCACCCCGATTTCAAACGAACTCCAGGTAGAGGTGAGCGAACCAGGTAGTTATACTATTATCGTTACGAATACGGACAATGGTTGCTCTGCTCAGGATGTGGTGATAATTGATCAGGATATAAATGATCCATCGGCTGCGATAGATGGGATAGGACCTTTGGAATTAAACTGCGATACGGATGCAGTGGTATTGAATGGCGAAAATTCAACACCTTTTGATGAGCTGGCTTTTGATTGGTCAACGAATAATGGAAATATTACTACGGATGCTGATTTTTATGAAATAGAAATTAATGAACCGGGTGTCTATACCTTATTAGTGACGAATGAAATAAATGGTTGTACCGATACACATATCTATAATGTCAATCAGGATATTACACCACCTTCTGCTTTTATTGACATTCCATCTATTATAAATTGTTATGTGCCAGAGGTGATTGTAAATGCAGTGAATACTTCTGGAAATGGTAATTTTGAATTTTCATGGCAAGCACAGGATGGAACCGGAATTGTTGATGGTATAAATGAATTGGATCTAACGGTTAATGAATCAGGAATTTACATTTTGACGATAGAAAATACAGACAATGGTTGTGATCATACAGAACAAGTGGAAGTCTTGGCGGATATTGAAACACCGGATGCGGTAGCGAATGTTGACGATGTTTTGGATTGTGTGACACCCTCCGTCCAATTGAATGGTACTGGTTCTTCTACTGGATCAATTTTTAATTATGAATGGCAGGGTGACGGGATTACAGGTGGAACAAATTCGCTTCAACCGACGGTCAATCAAACCGGATTCTATACCTTGATCGTTACGAATACCCAGAATGGTTGTATTGAAACAGATGAAATTTTTGTTTTTGAAAATAATAATCAACCCAATGCAGTTGCGCTGGATCTTGTACCACCAAATTGTCCGGGAGATGAGGCTAGTATTGAAATACTTAATGTAATAGGCGGCGAAGGCCCTTATGTTTATTCGATTGATGGTGGAGCTACGTTTTACGATATAACCTTCTTTTATGGCTTGGATCCAGGTACATATGATTTAGTAATTCAGGATGCGATTGGTTGTGAATATGATGAGCTGGTGAGTATTCCCCAAGCTGAATCTGTTTTTGTACAAACAGAATTGGATTTAGAAATCGAATTAGGAGATACCGTTCAATTACAAGCTACTTCTAATGTTCCGGAATGGGCACTCTCGTCTATTAATTGGACTAATTCAGAAAGCCTGAGTTGTAATGATTGCTTAGATCCTTTAGCTTTCCCGCTTCAAACAACCACTTATGTGCTCACGGTGATGAATGAAAATGGTTGTCCCGCAACGGATGAAATTACCTTGCGTGTCAGAAAGAATCGAGGGGTTTATATTCCGAATGTCTTTACGCCTTTTAATAATGACAACATCAATGATATCTTCCATATTTTTTCTGATGGAAAAAGTGTAAAAAGTATTAATACCTTTCAGGTGTTTGATCGCTGGGGAGAATTAGTATTTGAAGATTTTGACTTTATGCCAGATGATCCGGCACATGGATGGGACGGAACTCTCCGAGGAGAACCAATGAACCCTGCCGTTTTCGTGTATTGGGCAGCCGTAGAATTTATCGATGGAGAAGTGATCATTTTTAAAGGCGATGTAACGTTGGTACGGTAGTTTTTTTATAAACCAAACCGGTATTCGGCATTAGTAATTCGGTTTCTCCGAAAATCTAATGCCGAATACCGAATTTATTGTTTAGTATAATTTCAATCTACAAAATCCCCCTTCTATACTTTTTCAAAAAAAAACAGTATTTTTATACACCCTACTGTTATAATGTGCCTTTTTGCTTTTACGCAATTGGAAAGCGTCTTACAATCAAACAAAATGAATCAAACACTTCAGAGAATCACCCTTCTCTTATGCATACTTTCTGTATGTACCACGAGTATATTTGCAGGCGATAATCCTTGCGCTGCAACATCAATTCCTAATAACATGACCACTTTTCAGACTTTTTCCAATATGGGAAATTCTAATTCTGGTATACCTACTCCTGAATGTGGAAATTATACAGGAGCAGATTTTTGGTTTTCTACCACGGTTCCAGCAACTGGCGTATTAAATATTGCGACGCTTAGCGGAGGTTTGTTAGATGGTGCGATGGCTATTTATACTGGACCTTGCGGCAATCCAGATTTTGAATCCTGTACGGATGATGATAACTGTGGGAATACTGTAATGCCGGTTTTAAATATTGAAAATCTTACTCCGGGTACAACCGTTTATATTCGAATTTGGGCAGAAGGTGGTGCACCGAATGGCACTTTTGAAATCCGGGTCTCTGATGGCCCAATCGGAACGCCTCCGATTCCAACCACAGAGACAGTAGGAACAGCACAATACACCAATGAAGATTGTGTCCAATTAACAATCGCTGCAGGAAATCAATCAGGCTGTGCCTGGGATCCAAATCAGATAAATTTGAACAACCCTTTTGATGAAACATTCATTTTTAATTTTGGAACGAATAACGCTGGTGCAGATGGAATTTGTTGGGTGTTTCAAAACAATCCTTCTGGTTTAAATACCTGTGGAACAGGAGGAATGGATATCGCTTCAAATTTTAATAACTCTTTTATTTTAGAATTTGACACCTATGATAATGGTGCTGGCTTTAGTGATCTTCCCAATGATCATGTTTCTGTAAATATCAATGGCGATATGGGCAATGCGATCAACGGACCTTATGATCTTGGCAATATTGAAGATGGTCAGGATCACGAGATTCGGTTTGTTTGGGATCCGGTAACTAATGCTTATGAAATATATTTTGATGGAATGTTGACCTTATCTGGAAATTATGACATCATTAATAATTGCCTGGGAGGTGATCCGAATTGCTATTGGGGCTTTACCGCTTCTACTGGTGGTGCTACCAATGTTCATAGCGTTTGCCCGGTTCCAGTTCCTGAATTTCCATCTGGAGATCAGTCCGTACAAGAGGTAGAAATTTGCGAAGGAGAATCTTATTTCGCAGGAGGAGCTAATCAAACGACTAGTGGAATGTATACAGACGTGACGCCACTTCCAAATGGATGTAGCAGTTATTTGACAACCAATCTCATCGTCAATCCAGCAGGATATTTCAATTATGAAGCAGCAGTTTGTTTTGGCGATTGTGAGGTCGTTGGTACGGAACAGCTTTGTTCGACAGGTATACATGAAGTAACTTTAGATAACCAGGCCTGGAATGGATGTGATAGTATCGTGACGCTGGATTTAACGGTTTTAAATCCTGTGGCTGTAGCATTCCAACCTGCTCCAATCACCTGTTTTAATCCGACAACCTTGATTGATGCTTCTCCGTCTACTTCGGCACCTGGAATAGTATCCTATTCATGGACAGGGCCAAGCCCTGATTGTTTTTTAAGTGGTCAAAATTCGGCAACTCCTGTCGTTAATTGCGCAGGAACCTACACGATGACATTAATTCAAATATTACATGGTGTTCCTTGTTCTGCAATAACCATGGTTGAAGTAGTGGATGGTGCAATATTACCAACGGTTGAAGCAGGAGATGATCAAAGTTTTGATTGTACCACGAGTTGTGTGACCTTAAGCTCTGCAGGTTCAGACACGGGTATAGATATTTCGATGACCTGGACTGGACCGAATAGCTTCTCTTCTACTGAAGCAAATCCAGAAGTTTGTGAACCGGGCGTATACACGTTGACTCTTTTAAATTTGGCAACAGGATGTTTGAATTCAGATGTTGTAACAGTAAGTGGTAATTCGACCCCGCCTGACGCTTCTGCAGTGGTTTCTGGTTTGTTAACGTGTAGCGAACTTATGGTGACCCTAGATGGGACCTCTTCTTCTGGAACAGGAAACCTTTCGTACGAATGGTTTGATGCCAGTAATGTTTCAGTTGGAGCGATGGCAGAAGTAGATGTTTCGCAAACCGGAACTTATACGCTGGTCATCACAGATGATGCAAATGGATGTACGGCGGACACCATGATTGTAGTAGATCAAAATTTAGCAGAACCTACAGCTATAGCTATTGCTATGGATTCATTGGACTGCACAGATGGACCAGTGACCTTAGATGGCTCTTTTTCTACAGGAGTAGGTACGCTTTCTTATGAATGGCAAAATGTAAATGGCGATAGTCTTGGGGAAGGAGTTGATAATGCTGTGAACATGGCTGGTGTTTATATTTTAGTTATAACGGATAGCGATAATGGATGTACTGCTGCAACTTCTGTTCAGGTAATTCAAGATATTGATCCGCCAGATGCAGCTGCTTTCGTTTCTGGAGATTTGACATGTACAGAGTTACAGGTCACTTTAGATGGAACTGGTTCTTCAGGAAATGGTACACTCGATTACGAATGGCAAGATCCTAATGGCGTCATTGTTGGTGGGACAGGAACAGCTGATGTCGGTACTATCGGAACCTATACGTTAATTATTACAGACTCCGAAAATGGATGTACAGCAAGTACAACTGTCGATGTAGGTGAAGATGTTCAAGCACCTACGCCTGATGCTGTAGTTGATGGTGTATTGACATGCACTGAATTAAATGCCACCTTAGATGGGAGTGGATCATCAGGAACAGGAACGATTACTTATGAGTGGTTTGATTCAAATGGAGATCCACTAGGAATGGATGATACACAAGATGTTTCGAATACAAATACTTATACCTTGGTCATCACGGATGCCGCAAATGGTTGTACTGCAGAAACGACCATTAATGCAACAGAAGATATACAAGCACCAAGTCCGGAAGTTACTGTTGATGGTCCTTTGACTTGTACAGATTTAGAAGCCACTTTAGATGGGAGTGGATCAACAGGAGTAGGAACGATTACCTATGAATGGTTTGATTCAAATGGAGATCCACTTGGGATAGATGCTACGCAAGATGTTTCGAATACAAATACGTATACCTTGGTCATCACTGATGCGGCGAATGGCTGTACGGCAGAAACTACTTTTAATGCGGCAGAAGATATCACGCCTCCAAATCCATTAGCAACTGTTGATGAGTTACTTACTTGCACACTTACCGAAGTTGAATTAGATGGAAGCGGATCAACAGGAGCAGGAATGATTACTTATGAATGGTTTGATTCAAATGGAGATCCACTAGGCATGGATGCTACACAAGATGTTTCGAATACAAATACGTATACCTTAGTAATTACTGATGCTGCGAATGGCTGTACTGCTGAAACCACTATTAATGCAGATGAGAATATCACGCCTCCTGTTTCAAATGCCGGAGATGATGCTTTTATAACTTGTAATAATGCTGAAACATCCCTAGATGGTTCGAATTCTTCTACTGGAAATGATTTTTCTTATGAATGGTTAAATGAAGGAAATGTAAGTGTTGGAGATGATCTGATGGTCAATGTTTCTGAAACAGGAACGTATACCCTGATAGTGACCGACGAAACCAATGGTTGTACGGCAAGTTCAACAGTAGAAGTGGAACCAGATGCGGAACTCCCGATTGCAGATGCTGGAGAAGGAGCTACATTGACTTGTATTATTGATGAAGTCAATTTGGATGGATCTGGTTCAAGTGCTGGTGGAACGATTTCCTATGAATGGTTTGATCCAAACGACGTTTCATTAGGAGGAAATTTAAACA
>CAYXQH010000258.1:0-8084 GCA_964467425.1 uncultured Saprospiraceae bacterium | reverse complement strand
GTGGCATAAATTTCTTTTCGGAAGATTAATGGAATTTCATTGGACAACACATCTCGAAGTACCCCTCCAAAAACAGCAGAAACCGTTCCCATCATAATGGCTATAACTGGCGATAAACCTGCATTCAAGGTCGTTTTCAAACCTAATATAGTGAACAAGCCGATTCCAATAGTATCAAATAAAAACATCGTTTTTCGAAGCCGTTGGATATACTTTCTAAAAAAGTAAGAGATCGGAATCGCTATGATAATGACCAGTATATAATTCAGGTCTTTCATCCAACCAACAGGAGTATTTCCAATCAAAAGATCCCGAATCGTTCCACCACCTATTGCAGTCACGAAAGCTATCACCGCAGCACCGAAAACATCGAATCGTCGTTCTGCAGCGGCTAGCGTTCCACTAATCGCAAAAACAAAAGTCCCGATCAAATCAAGAATATAAATAAGGTTCATTGCCTTTATCTTCTTTTAAGACTATTTAAATTTTTATTTCAAAACTGATTCCCTATTTTGGAGAAAATACAAAGCTAAAGGAATATGTCAAAAAAAATAGACTGGACCAATCATATTATTGAATTCGTCACTGTAGTCATTGGAATATTACTTGCTTTTGGGCTCAACAACTACAATGAAAGTCGTCAAGAAAAAGCAAGGGCCAAGGAATATATGCTTGGGATTAAAAAAGAGTTAGAACATAATCTCGATCATCTGGAAAAGAAGCTTGTTTATCATTCCAAATTATTAAATGATTTACAGACTAAGCCTTTAGAAGTCGTTTTACAATTAAAACTACCAAGAACAAAAGATTACGCCTGGAAGCTTGCTGAAAATGAGGTTTTTAGAAAGCACATTGATATAGAAGCCTTTTATGAACTCGCTGAAATTTATTCCTTACAGGAAGTACTTAAAAATACGAATAAACAAGCAGGAGAAGCAATGACCCATCTTAATGTCATGAATACCTATTATTTTCTTGCTGCAGGCTCTAAAGAAAAAGCAATGAAAATGTACAATGACGAAGGGTTTAAAATTGGTAGCAGAAGTGGATGGATTCCAGTATTTCAAGATGTCACATCTTATGAAACAGAGCTGATTGGAATGTATAAGCATTTTTTAGAAAACCATTAATCCAGACTTATGAAGATTCAGCTTTACCTAGTACTATTTTTCATTTTGATTTTCTCCGCCTGCAAAATGACTAAACCAACTCAAGCGAATCAAGAGAAAGAATTATTGAAGAGTGTTGAACTTTTCGTTGCTGGTTTTAATAATAGAGATGCAGCCACGCTGATGGATATTTTTCATAAAGATTACCAAGGTATTTCTCCGATTACAAAACCAGAAAATCTACGTACTTTTATAAAGTCTACCATTGACAATTTTGAAAAGAACAATTACATCGCTATTACGCAGATCAAAGAAATAGAAACTGGATTCGACCAGGGATATGTAACGATGAATTGGCAGCTAAAATCAAAAAACAGCACAGCAGATGAACCAGATGTCAATGTTGAACGCTTGGATATTTGGAAAAAAGACCGTTCTAAACAATGGAAAATTTTTAGAACTATTATCTATAAGGAACAGACTTTTTAGTTTTTTTGCATCTATATGAACCTTTTTAGAAAACCTATGTTTCAACAAACAACCTTACTTTTGTTTAAGGTTTGACACCTAAAAGTTAAACAAAACTCAATTTGAAGAAGAAAATCGCTATCGTAGGCTCGGGATTTGCCGGAATCAGTGCTGCCACCGTTCTTGCTGAAAAAGGGCAGGAAGTACATGTTTATGAGAAAAATGAACAGATTGGAGGCCGTGCCCGCCAGTTCTCAGCAGATGGATTCCTTTTCGATATGGGGCCCAGTTGGTACTGGATGCCTGATGTCTTTGAAAAGTATTTCAACCGTTTTGGCCATACTGCAAGCGATTTTTATGAACTCAAGCTTTTAGATCCTTCTTTTTCAATGGTTTTCGAAGGAAATGATGAAGTTGAAGTACCTGCTGATTTTGAGGAACTTTGTACTTTATTTGAGTCTATCGAAAAAGGAAGTGCTGATAAACTTAGAAAGTTTATGGCGGAAGCCGAATATAAATACAATGTCGGAATCAACGATCTAGTTTATAAACCAGGGCTGTCCCTAACCGAATTCGCCGATGCTAAACTTTTTAGAGATGTCTTCCGTCTTCAAATTTTTTCTTCCTTTTCCAAACACGTAAAAAAATTCTTCAAGCATCCTAAACTCGTTGCATTGATGGAATTTCCAGTTTTATTCTTAGGTGCTATGCCTGAGAAAACACCAGCACTTTATAGCCTGATGAATTTTGCTGGTTTAAAACTAGGAACCTGGTATCCAATGGGTGGATTCCATAAAGTGATAGAAGGGATGAAACAAATCGCTGAAGAAAAAGGGGTTCACTTTTATGCAAATGAACCTGTTTCAGCATTGCAAGTCAAACAAAACCTAGTGCATCATGTCAGTGCCAACGGACATAGCATGGATGTAGACGCTGTAATCGGCGCTGCAGATTATCATCACATAGAAAAAAACTTATTAGCCAAAGAGTATCGAAACTATGATGAGCAGTATTGGGATAAAAAAACCTTTGCCCCATCTTGTCTCCTTTTTTATTTGGGTGTCAATAAAAAGGTCAAAAAACTAAAGCATCATACTTTATTTTTTGATAATAATTTAAAATTACACTCTGAGGAAATATACTTGAATGCAAAATGGCCTACTAAACCATTATTTTATGTATGTTGTCCTTCGAAAACAGATCCGGCAGTAGCTCCTGACAATCAAGAAAACGTTTTTGTCCTCATGCCCATTGCTCCTGGATTGGAGGATAATGAAAAAACAAGAGAAGAATATTATCACCGTTTGATGAAAAGATTAGAGGATTTCGTAGGGGAAGATATTCGAAAACACGTCATTTATAAAAGAAGCTATTGTGTTTCTGATTTCAAAAATGATTATAATGCTTACAAAGGGAATGCTTATGGTTTAGCAAACACCTTGATGCAAACAGCTATTTTAAAACCAAAAATAAAAAGCAAAAAGGTGAAAAATTTATTTTTCGCTGGACAATTAACTGTTCCTGGACCAGGCGTTCCGCCTTCTATTATTTCCGGACAGGTTGCCGCAAACGAACTACTGAAACAATTTTAAAACTTACACGCCACATGAAAGCTTTATTCGATCAGGTATCTACGCAATGCAGCAAGTACACGACCAAAAACTATAGTACTAGTTTTTCATTAGGTATCTATTTTCTTGACCGTAATTTGCATACCCCGATTTATAACATTTATGGGTTTGTGCGTTTTGCAGATGAAATCGTCGATACGTTTGATGGATATAATCAAGCTTATTTATTAGACAAGTTTTGGAAAGACACTTATGAAGCCATTGATCAAAAGATCAGCTTAAATCCTATCCTTAATAGCTTTCAGCATACGGTCAACAAATACAATATTGATCGTGAATTGATTGACACCTTCATGAGAAGCATGGCTATGGATTTAAAGAAAACAATTTATAGTGTCGAAGGTTACAAGGAATACATTTTAGGTTCCGCAGAAGTTGTGGGTCTGATGTGCTTGAAAGTTTTTACGAATGGCAACGAAGAAAACTATCAGCGCTTAAAGCCTTATGCGATGCGTCTGGGTGCTGCTTTTCAAAAAATAAATTTCTTGCGTGATGCCAAGGCAGATTTTGAAGAACTAGGCAGAAGTTATTTCCCTGGTGTGAACCTGGCAGAATTTACGCCGTCGGATAAGCAGATTATTGAAAAGGAAATTGCCGAAGATTTTGCAGAAGCTTTAAAAGGTATAAAAATGTTACCTAGAGGCGCTAAACGTGGTGTATATTTGGCTTACATTTATTACCATAAATTATTTTGCAAAATCAAAAGTGCCCCAGCTGATCGAGTAATGAATGAACGTATACGTATTTCGAATCCTAGAAAGTTTTCGCTGATGATGAGTTCAATGGTTCGATATAAATTTAATTTGCTCTAAAAAATAAAAATGCTCAACATAGGAATAATCATTCTAACTTTTTTAGTCATGGAAGGCGTCGCCTGGGCAACGCACAAATATGTTATGCACGGTTTTTTATGGAATCTACATGAAGATCATCATGTTCCAAATCATGACCATTTTCTTGAAAAGAATGATTCCTTCTTTTTAGTATTTGCCATCCCAAGCATCTTGCTTTGTTTCTTTGGCTCTGAACAAGGTTTCAATTGGTTATTTTTCATAGGGCTAGGAATAGCCGTCTATGGAGCTGCTTATTTCTTCGTCCATGAAATCTTTATCCATCAACGCATCAAGTTTTTACGGAATTCTAATAATGTCTACTTTAGAGCCATTCGAAAAGCACATAAAGTTCATCATAAACATCTTGGAAAAGAAGACGGTGAGTGTTTTGGTATGCTTTGGGTTCCTATCAAATATTTCAAAGAAGCCGCGAAAAGTCAACGATCAAAAGCCAGAGTTCATAAGTCATAAGTCATGTGTCATAAGTTATCCCCTGACTACCTGAATACCAGAATACCAGAATACCTGATCTTTTGTTCCTTTCCTCTAAGTTTCCGTTATGTAAAATAGTGCGTAATCTGTACACTTACTTTTAAGCATGACTAGCATTATAAAAATAAATCTTTTCCTTTTTCTGACGCTTAGCTTCCCTGCTATTCTATTTTCTCAATCAGACTCCACTGTTTATAAAAACTTAAGTATAAGAAAATCTTATCCCGTAAATTTATGGAAAACGACCTCTGGCAACAGAACGACTTATCAAATGGATGGCAAAAGCGTAAGCAAAGAGACTTACGACAAGTATAAAGGAGAAAGTGACGGAAGTCGATGTTGCCCTTGTATTAAGGAAACCTATGACAAAAATAATGTCTTACTGAATAAAGCGGTACGCTGTGGCGATTGTGGTGTGGGTTGGTTTGAAATATATTATCCCAATGGAAAACTAAAAACTAAAGGCCAATATAAAGAAAACCCAACCGGTAATTGGGAGAATTTGCTCGACAGAGGTTATTGTTATGTCAAGGAAGGGAAATGGATTTATTACTCTAAACACGGGCCTAAATATGTAGAAATTTGGAAAGATGGTGTTTTCATAAAACAAATTCCTGAACAAGATAAAGCAGAAGTGTGGGATGCACAATTTCTATTAAACGAGCAAAAACTAGCGTTCGGAGACAGCATCACCATAGCAGATATCCAAGCTATTAAAACGGCGCAAAAATTTAAAAATAGCCATAGGAAAACTAATTTTAAATTAAAAGTAAAGTTCACGGCTGACGGGCATCCAACTCAAAAAACATCATGCACAACAGACACCTTAAAAGATCTAAACATTCAGCAGTTTTTATCCAAAATGAATGTCCCAGCTAATCAAGAAATAATTTTTTCCCTCATCCTTTTTGACGATCAACAATATATCCGAGGAATCAGCTTAAACTTAGTCAGAAAATAACCCCTTAAAATAATGATGAAAAACAAGCAGGCGACACTCCAAATTATAGCTACCCTTTTTATAACTCTGATGATAGCTAATATACTTCTCGGTCAATCAACAGAGACTGAAACTCAAATAGTAGAAACGCTAAGTCAAACCAAAAAGGCTCAAGAATTACTAATCAGCCGCACGAATCAACATGGAGGGCTAGACACACTTGACTTTTACAAGATCATAAATGGCGTAGATAAAACAAGTTATTTTGTAGATCAAACAGGCGATTCCTTAAACCATACCGATTTTAAAAACAAAGTTGTTTTATTAGATTTTTGGCATTTAAAATGTAAGCCTTGCATAGTAGAATTACCAGGCCTGGAATATTTAAATAAAAAAATTAAATCAGATGATTTTGTACTTGTAACTTTTGCAAATAATTCGATAGAAGAGTTAGAATCAAAACTGTTTTCGAAAAAGAAATTCGATATAAAAATCATACCGCAGGTTTTTCTTGTTTCTACAAATGTTTATCCATTAAAAATATTGATAGACAAAAATTCAAAAGTTATAGACAAGGTAAATTATGGCAATGCAGGCGAGAACAGTATCGAACGATTGCTTAAAAAGTACATCCCTTTAATTGAAGCGGAAGTAGAATAATCAAATTCTAATTAGTATATTTCGAATCCATTCAATACAGATTCGAATATGAAAAATTTAATCTTCCGTTCTATTTTATTCCTAATAGCTATTTCATTCTTGCAAACTGTGGTTGCTCAAAACAGTCATAGTGAAAAGCTATACCAATTAATTGATGAAGACTGGGATTTCAGAATGAAGATCAACCCTCGTTATGCTGCCTCTTTGGGTGAGCAGGTCAAAGTTCCGAAAAAAGTCATGAGTACGATTGATCGGGAAAATCAAAAAGCTGCTTTTTGGAGAGGGATTATGGATCGGCTGGATTACATCAAGCTCGATTCCTTAAATAAAAAGGAACAAATCGACTACAAAATATTTCGATTCATTACTGAAAATGATGTTCGTCAAATTGCTTTGGAAGCCTACCTTATCCCTATACAATCTGATGGTGGTTTTCATGTCGATTATGTTTACATGGCGAATGGCTATCGATTTGAAAAGCCAGAAGATTATATGACCTATATTTCAAGGCTTAAAGATTTTAAACGAATTGCCGAGGATAATATAGCAGTCATGCGGAAAGGGCTTGAAAAAGGAATCACCATGCCGCAGATCGTTTTAAACAATTATGAATCTAGTATTGATGTTCATGTTGTTGATAAAGCGGAGGATAGTTTTTTCTATAAAGCATTTAAAGATTTGCCTGATAACATGGAAGCGATGATGATCAAATCCTTACAAGCTGATGCAAAGACAGCCATTGAGGAAAGTATCATTCCTGGCTATAAACTGTTTAGCGATTTCATGAAAAATGAATATCGCCCGAATGCTCGAAAAACACTTGGTGCTTCTCAATTACCAAATGGAAAATCCTTTTACCAGCAACAAGTTGATTTTTATACGACATTGGATATGTCTGCTGATGAGATTCATCAGATCGGTATAAAAGAGGTATCTCGAATTCGGCGTCAGATGGAAGAGATTATACAAGAGGTTGAGTTCGACGGGAACTTTGCTGATTTTTTAAATTTTCTTAGAACAGATCCACAGTTCTATTGCGACACTCCAAAATGCCTGTTAAAAGAGGCTGCTTATCTTTCTAAAAGAATAGACGGTTTACTACCCAATGCTTTCAAAAAACTCCCTCGCCTACCCTATGGCGTACAGCCAGTACCAGATGCTATCGCACCCAAGTATACAGGTGGTCGATACATTCCTGGTTCCGCTGCTAATTTTAAAGCTGGCAACTATTGGGTGAACACCTATGATTTAAAAAGCCGTCCTTTGTATGTACTTCCGGCTTTGACACTCCATGAAGCCGTTCCAGGACACCATTTACAAATTTCATTAGCTGCAGAAATAAAAGACTTACCAAAATTCCGACAGCATACCTACCTAAGTTGCTATGGCGAAGGCTGGGCGTTATACTGCGAATACCTTGGTGAAGAATTAGGCATGTACACCACGCCTTATGAGCGTTTTGGTCGATTAACCTATGAGATGTGGCGTGCATGTAGATTGGTTGTAGATACCGGTATCCATTCGAAAGGCTGGTCCCGTAAAAAAGCATTGGATTTTCTTTCTTCCAACACTGCACTTTCTATGCATGAGTGTAATACCGAAATTGATCGATATATCGGTTGGCCAGGACAAGCCTTATCGTATAAAATCGGTGAGCTAAAAATTAAAGAACTGCGCAAACGTGCTGAGAAAAAACTAGGCGAGCGATTTGACCTTAGAGCCTTCCATGATTTGATTCTATCACAGGGTTCCGTTCCACTTTTTATTTTGGAAGAAATGGTGGATGATTGGATTGAAAGCTTCAGTATTAAAAAACAAAAATAATCGCTCTGTGCCTCTGTGCATGCTCATCTCTGTGCCTCTGTGTTTAAAAAAGCCGCAGAGTTTCGCAGAGATAAGTTGATTTCCGACTCTCTTGCACACTTTCCTATTCCACTTCTATTTCCATCAT
>CAYXQH010000257.1:0-8085 GCA_964467425.1 uncultured Saprospiraceae bacterium | reverse complement strand
ATAACCCTCGTCGATTTGAATAATATCTATTGCTGCTTCTTTTTCTTTGAATGCTATAACGTTTTTTAAAATAATTTCCTCTGAAATTTTATTCTTATAAGTATGCCAACTTGACCAACCCGAAATGGATGGCGCAGAGCGAGGTGGCAGATTCATCGCATTAAAATACTCGTTGAATACCCAGGTTTCATTAGCCTTTGTTACAAAGATATCGAGTATCGGAAAAGAATGTTCTAGGGCTAAATCTTTACATTCCTTTTCAATAGTTACCTTACCTTGTTGCTGATCATATTGGATAAGGGTAAAGGCCGTTTGCTCATTCAGCGAACCAATAAAATCAATCTTATTTCCCTTTTTTATATAACCATAAGTCCAAGAATGAAAATAGTCTTTCCCACGTTTTATAAAATCGAAATGAGCGTCTCCGTAATATTTTAAATAAGAATGAGCGAGCGAGGAGAGTTTCGGAATCTTTTCGTCCAGTTGATATTCTCGACTTTCAGACCAGGATTGAAAACCATTACAAAATATTTTTTCATGACCTTCAAAAGATCTTGGACTTTCTAGTTTTAGTCCTTTTAAAATAACGGGCTTTTTCGGATGAATCATCAGCTGAATCCGGGTTGCATTATTTTTCTGTTCTATCCTGAAATCGACATATAGCTCATCAAAAGAACTCATCTTTCCAAAAGGAAGATCAACCGTTTTGTCATCGTAAGATAAAGTCGTAGTAAAATGCATGTTGTAATATAAGGACAAAGGTTAAGAACTCAAAGGTATCAGGTACACAGGTACACAGGTACACAGGTACACAGGTATCAGGTATCAGGTATCAGGTACACAGGTACACAGGTAACATAGGTAAATTGAAATTTTTCTTAAACACCTTTCACCTTTCACCTTTCACCTTTCACCTTTCACCTTTCACCTTTCACCTTTGCATTTAAACCTTCAGCTTATGCCATCGCTTTGATCGCATAAACCAAACACTGAGCATCAACATGGCACCCCAGTAAAAAATTTCTGAAGCCCAAGCCCACTCTAATCCACCATTGGTGAATTCAACGACGATATAAATGTAGACGAGATAAAGGAAGGCGCAAACAATTTGCATGATGAGACCAAAACCAGTAGCTCCGGTACCTGCTAGACCGTTAAAATAAACACCACCAATAGAAAAGAGCATTAGGATTCCTAATAGTACCCGAAGGGTTGGTTTGGCATCGGTAATTAAAGACATGTCTTCGGAGCCAAGCAACGGATATAGTAAATATTCTGGGAATAAGACGACGGGCAAAGAGATGAGCATCGTAATCAGCCAAGAAATTTTTGCAGTTTTCCAAATAATAGGAAGTACCGCATCTCTTCTTCGTGCTCCGATAAAATTACTGACTATCGTATTGATACCAGAAGAGAAACCCCAGCAGGGGATAGATAAAACCAGATACACCATCCTGACTAGATTGGTGATTGCTAAGGGGCGCTCACCTAGATTTTCAACTATACCAAAAAATACAAACCAGCTTCCAAGACCAACGACTGCCTGGGCGACAATAGGCGTTCCGATTTTTAATTGTGCTTTAATAAGAGGAATATCAATTTTTGGAAACTTAAATAGGTTGTATTTTCGGGAAGGATCATCGAAAAATATATACACAACAAATACGATAAAGGCAACGGCTTCAGCGATCGTACTCGCAAGACCTGCTCCCGCAATACCCATTTCTGGTAAGCCATATTCTCCAAAGATGAGTCCATAGTTTAGAAAAATGTTAACTATAGCCAGAATCAAGGTATCTACGATAATAAACATCGTTTTAGCTATCCCCGTATAGAGGGCAATAATGGCTACGCCAGCATAGGAAAAGAAAACACCCCAGGATCGATATTCTATGTATTCCAGACTTTTTGAAAGTATTACCTCTGAATTGACAAATATGGAAAAGAAGTATTCAGTACCGTATTGCATGAATAAAAACATCACTACTGCCAATCCTAGCTCAAAATAAAGCATGGCATAAAAGGTTCGCCCCACTTCACTATACGCCCCTTCTCCAGATCGACGAGCAATTAATATCTGGCCACCTTTTGAAAACCCAAAGCCTATTGCAGCAATAATTAAGTAAAATACGCCTACAAAACCAATTGCAGCAAAATCAACCTCCGAAAGATGATACAAAAATACACTATCACTTAGAGCAATAATATTCTGAACGGCGCTGCCCAGCATAATTGGCGTTGAGATCGATAGGATTTGTCTGTATGAAGTGTTTAGCTGCATTTGATAAGCAATTATATGACTTTTCAGGCATAGAGAGGTAATATTTTATACCTTTTAGATAGAAGCAATAATTCTATCGATAACATTAATCTTAAGAAAAGATAAACGACGCTAAAACAAATTGGAATCTAGCTAATGGAATTCTAGGAGAAATGATACCTTTGTCTTGTGAAAAAGGCCTTATTTAAGGCTTTCATAGCCAGGCTCTATTTAAAATCTCCCAACTTTCAGGCTCACATTTAAAAGACTTTTAACTTTTAATTTTAGAACCTAAAAAAATTAAAATGAAATCTATTTCTTTTTTTAAACTAAGTTTTTTTATTCTCGTATTGTTTTTTAGTTGTGATACTGAAAAAAATACCCAGTCTGAATCAAAAATTATAAGTATGAACGAAGTAAAAGCTGAAGCTCCTGTTGCAAAAAAAGAGGCGAAAGAATTAACGATTCACGGAGATACCCGAATCGATAATTATTACTGGATGAAACTAACAGATGAGCAAAAGAATGCGAAAGAGTTAGATGCACAAACAACTGATGTAGTTAATTTTTTGAATGCTGAAAATGATTACACAAAAGCAAAATTAAAACACACAGAATCTTTTCAGGAAAAACTATATAATGAAATTGTAGGGAGAATCAAGCAAGATGATAAATCAGTTCCTTATAAAGACAATGGATATTTTTATATCACCCGCTATGAAGAAGGAAATGAATATCCAATCTATAGCCGGAAAAAAGAAAACCTCGATGCTAAAGAGGAAATCATGTTGAATGCCAATGAGTTAGCAAAGGACTATGATTATTTTAATGCTACGGGATTGAGCGTAAGCCCGAATAATAAAATCCTTTCCTATGGAGAAGACACTTTAAGTCGTAGGATTTATACCATCAAATTTAAAAATCTCGAAACGGGTGAGATGGTAGAAGATATAATTCCGAATACGACAGGTCGGGCAGTTTGGGCAAATGATAATAAAACACTTTTCTATTCTGTCAAAGATGAAACCCTTCGCTCCTATAAAATCTTTAAGCACACGATGGGAACCGATGCTGCAAAAGATGTAGAAGTGTTTCATGAAAAAGATGAAACCTTCGGAACATTCGTATATAAAACAAAATCAGATAAGTATATCGTTATTGGATCTTACCAAACCTTATCCAGCGAGTATCGGATTTTAGATGCAGATAATCCAAATGGGCAGTTCAAAGTTTTCCAACCTAGAGAACGAAAATTAGAATATGATCTTGCTCATTTCAATGATAAGTTTTATGTACGTACGAATATGGATGCTAAGAATTTCCGTTTGATGGAAACACCTGAAAATGCAACCGGAAAAGAAAACTGGAAAGAGGTGATAGCAAATCGTGATGATGTTTTATTAGAAGGGATGGATATCTTTAAAGATTACCTGGTGCTTTCAGAACGTAAAGCCGGAATTACTAATATTCGGGTTCGACCATGGACAGGCGAAGAACATTATATTGAATTTAAAGATGAGGCTTATTTGACCTATACGTCTGTTAACCCACAGTTTGATACAGAAATTCTTAGAATAGGTTATACTTCTATGACCACTCCCAATTCTACCTTTGATTATAATATGAGGTCAAAAGATATGAAGCTTTTGAAAGAGACAGAGGTGGTTGGCGATTTTGATTCTAATAATTATAAATCTGAAAGGATGTTTGCAACGGCACGAGATGGACAGAAAGTGCCTATCTCATTGGTGTACCGAAAAGGAACAAAGTTAGACGGAACTTCTCCTTTGTTGTTGTATGCTTACGGATCGTATGGAAACAGTATGGATCCATATTTTAGCTCTGTTCGCCTTAGTTTATTGGATCGTGGCTTTGTTTATGCCATCGCGCATATTCGTGGAGGAGAAGAAATGGGGCGTTGGTGGTATGAAGATGGCAAGTTGCTTAAAAAGAAAAACACGTTTACTGATTTTATTGATTGTGGAAAATATTTAGTGGATAATAAATATGCCGCAGAAGATAAATTATTTGCTATGGGAGGAAGCGCCGGAGGATTGTTGATGGGAGCCGTGGTGAATATGGAACCGGAAATGTGGCAAGGTGTAGTCGCTGCAGTTCCTTTTGTTGATGTAATTTCAACTATGTTGGATGAGTCGATTCCATTAACGACTGGTGAATTTGACGAATGGGGAAATCCTAAAGAGAAAGAATATTACGATTATATAAAATCGTATTCGCCTTATGATAATGTAGAAGCAAAGTCTTACCCTAATATGTTGGTGACAACAGGTTATCATGATTCTCAGGTGCAATATTGGGAGCCTGCTAAATGGGTCGCAAAATTACGCGAAATGAAAACAGGCGAAAACACGCTTCTATTACATACGAATATGGAAGCTGGTCATGGCGGCGCTTCAGGAAGATTTGCGCGATTAAAAGAAACTGCTTTAGAATACGCTTTCTTTCTTGATTTGGTTGGAATTAATGAGGGCGAGATGATGAATTAATTGTAGAAAGATACTTCATGTAGAAAAACAAAAAGGAATCCGAAACATTCGGATTCCTTTTCTTATTATCGGAATTAGTATGATTTTCTAGACCAAATAATACTATAGATTATCTGGAATAATTACTGCGTCTAAAACGTGGATAACTCCATTGGTTGCTTGAACATCTGTCAAAACAACTGTGGATGTATTTCCACTAATATCCGTAAGGGTAACACTTCCATCGATATTTACTGTAAAAGTAACATCGCTGTTCAAGCTAGTTACCATCATTCCATCACTCAAATCAGTTGATCGAACATTTCCGCTCACGACATGGTATAATAAAACTTTTGATAACTGATCAGCATCTAATGTTGCTGTAGTTGTTGAGATCGCATCGAAAGCAGAATTAAGTGGTGCAAAAACAGTGAAAGGACCAGCTCCTTGAAGCGTAGGAACTAAATCTCCTGAAGCAGCTCCTAATGTGCTTACTAAACTTGTAAAGTTCGAATTCGCAGAAGCATGTCCAACTACATCCAAAGGAAGAATTACGTCGTCTACGATGTGAATCACACCATTCGTTGCTTCGACGTCTGCTGATGTTACATTGACAGCACCATTAAGTGATACATTTCCATTTTCTTTTTCAATTAAAACAGACAATTGATTATCACCAGGGCCAGTAGTTGCTGCGGTAGTTACATAGGTTTGACCATCAGCAATATCAGCAGCGTTTACTTTAGCACCTAAAACGTGGTATAAAAGCACTTCTGTTAATGCCTCATCAGATAGATTATCAAGATTTACACCTGAAGCAGTAAAAGCTGCGTTTGTGGGTGCAAAAACAGTGAAAGGACCATCTCCTTCTAAAACAGATACTAAATCTACACGGGTTAAAGCAGCTACAAGCGTACTAAATTGGCCATCTGCAGCAGCGATTTCCACTATGCTTTGTGGTTCTGGCTCTGCGTCATCATCGTCGCCACATGCCATTAAAAATAGAGGTAATGCAAAAATTAAAATCCAATTGAATTTTGAAAGCTTAATCATTAGTTTATTGATTTAAGGTTTTTGAATAAGATTAATTATAGTTTTGTACTTAGAACTAGTCAAAGTTCTTGAAGAGAACCATGTTTGGTTCATTTTGTTTAATGTTTTGATGCTTTTTAACACTTTTTATTAAACAAAATGCTAGTTTTTGGCAAAAGGCGTTTTAGGTCTTGTGTCCAGGCAACGAAAAGGGTATTTTCTGCATAGTAAAAAAATAGATCATGAAAATTATTTATTCATTAGCCTTTCTGCTATTATTTACCGGGTCATTCCTTTATGGACAAGAGGAAGAAACAGAGGAGTATGAAGAATATGAAGAGGAAACCGAGGAATATTTTGAGGAAGGAGATTTTTTACCAAGATTTAGTCTAGGCATTGAGTTTTCGGTAGGTATTCCACTTAATAAATTTAAAGAGAACTTAAATACGATTGGTGTTGGAGCAAGTGGGAGTTTTTTGATTCGAACAAATCCTTCTTCTAATATTCCTGTTTTTGCAGGTTTATCAGGTGGAGTTGTAACTTATGATAGTGAAAGCCAGAATCAAATCATTATCATTGATGGTGCTACTATAGATGCTCGATTAATTACTCGGAATAGTGTATTTTTTGGGCATGGGATATTTCGTGTTTTGCCACCCGTCAATATTTCAGTTCAACCTTATTTTGATGGAATGATTGGCTTTAAAAATTTATACACGCGGACGACGCTGGAAGATCGAGAATTTGCTGCGGAGGATGGTTCGATTGAAAGTTATATAGAACAAGGAGATTGGGCATTTAGTTATGGAGGTGCAGTTGGCGCTCAAATATTAGTAGGAGGGAATGAAAGTCTTTTTATTATGCTTGACGCAAGAGTCTCTTATTTAGTCGGAAATGCAGCGGACTATTTGGTTCGTATTGAGGACCCTAATGTTCAAATTGTTGACACCATTGATGCATTTGAAGAAAAAAATTCTACAACCGATATGATGATACCGCAGCTTGGAGTAACGTTTATATTTTGAAGAATGAGGAATTGGGTATTTTAATAGAAGAATAATTTTAAACACATGAAAGAGGAAATTCAAAAACAAGAGGGAACAGATAATGAAGAGCTTTTCGAGCATTTTCGATTAGTCGCTGATCCGAAGCAAGAGCCGACCAGGGTTGATAAATTTGTTTTAAATAAAATAGCAAAGTCCTCTCGAAATCGGATTCAAAATGCAATAAAACAAGGCGCTATTCAGGTAGATGGTAAAGTAGTGAAAGCTAATTTTAAAATAAAACCTGGAATGATAGTTACGCTTGCTTTACCCAAGCCACCTAAAGAAAACGAGCCTGTAAAACCTGAAGATATCCCTTTGGACATTCGATATGAAGATGATGACTTGATGGTGATCCACAAGCCTGCTGGTTTGACGGTGCATCCTGGTATTGGAACGCCTAATGGAACGCTTGTGAATGGCTTAGTGTATTATTTTCAAAATCATGAATTGCCGGTTAAAGCTGGAAATTTTAGCAATCGACCCGGCTTAGTGCATCGAATTGATAAAGACACAACTGGTTTGATGGTCATTGCTAAAAATGCAGAAGCGATGACCCATTTGTCTAAACAGTTTTTTGACCATACTACGGAACGAACCTATCAGGCACTTATCTGGGGCGAACCTGAGGAAGATGAAGGAACGATTACCGGAAACATTGCTCGAGATCCAAAGAATGCAACGTTAAGAGCGGTGGTAGAAGATGAGGATAAAGGCAAACATGCGATAACACATTTTAAAGTTTTGGAGCGTTTGTATTATGTGAGTTTGGTCGAATGCCGATTAGAAACAGGACGAACCCACCAAATAAGAATTCATTTTAAATCGAAAGGGCATCCGCTTTTTGCTGATGTTAAATATGGCGGAAATCGTATCATGAAAGGAACGGTTTTTTCAAAGTATCGCCAGTTTGTAGAAAATTGCTTTAAGCTCATAAGTCGTCAGTCCTTACATGCAAAATCACTGGGCTTTATACATCCTAGGACTGGAGAAAAAATGACCTTTGATTCGGAACTGCCAGAAGATTTTCAAAATGTATTAATTAAATGGCGCAACTATGTAAGTGGCCGAAAAGAGTTGGCTAATAAAGTATAAGCTGCTATTTTGTTTTAGTCCTTCATCCTTTTTTTCATTGAAAAAAAGATAGGCAAGCAATACCGACTGGATATTGCGGCATAAAAGAAAATTCTAGACCTTTTTATTTTAAATTTCCACATAACCACATAACCACATAACCACATAACCACATAACCACATAACCACA
>CAYXQH010000256.1:0-8098 GCA_964467425.1 uncultured Saprospiraceae bacterium | reverse complement strand
TTTTCAACATCTGCAACAGTTATACTTCTCCAGATTTCAGCCTTTATTAATTTCCGTACCTCTCCCATCTTATTCATGGTACTTTCGAAATCCTTATCAGGATGTACTTTTTTAAAAAGGTCTGCAAAACTAGCATTGAAAAAGGCGTCGTAGTTGTTGAATTTATCGACAGTGATATAGTCCGTTTCTATATTCGAACCAAACGGAATAACGTGCTCTGCAACAAACCAGTCAACTAACTTTCCTTCCTTACTACTTTGTTCGTGCATTGGTTTGAAAACATCCTTTTCCATTTCGAGATAGGTTTTTCGATCTTCTCTTTTTACGTCCATAAAATTGACAACAACCAATTCGCTATTGGTTGCATGAGGGATGAGCGCATCATTCAGGCGATAAACTTCAGCATGTTTGAATTCAATGCTTTTCTGAAATTTTCCTCGAATTTCTTTTAGACTTTTCCAGGGCCATAGTTTTCCTACAATTTCAGTTCTGATCTTTTCGGATTTGATTTTATCAAGTGACTGAATGCCACGAAAAATTCGAACAGCTCGATAGTTACAATCACAATCGGACCCATTAGGATAATCTACTCTAAACAATTTCCAGTCAATTAAAATTTTCTGACGGATCATTTCTTCATGAATTGCTTTGCCCCAGTAATTGAAATAGTTGACTGCGTCAGCATCTTTAGCTTTGAAGCAAGCGATTTCAAAATAGAGATCTTCGGAGGAATTGTCTTGCGCACTAAGGCTTGTTAAACTAAAGATTAACAGCATGGTGCTGAAAAACATTTTAAGGAATGCGGTTTTAAAAACATTGGTTTGCATAATTTAAATTTTTGAGGTGAAATAATAATGTCGGTTTCAGAAACTATCCTGAAAAAGACAATACAAAGTTGAGAGAAATTAAAAGTGCTGGGATCCACATGATGATGTGGAGGGGCTAAAAAATTTACTCCACATGATCATGTGGAGGAGAGGCGAAAGAGATGCGCTTAACTTTGTGATATCATTCGTTCAAAACTAGAATCGCGATTAATTGAAACAATGAGCTAACAATTTTATTAACCTTTAAAAAACTAATTTTATGAAAGATTATGGAAAAATATTAAGCAATTTCTATTTTGAAATATTTACCCCAGCAGGCCTACCTCTTAGAGCAACCGGCTACACAAAAATTATGGCAGAACAAGGTGCCCCGGGAGGATTTGGTATGTTTCAGTTTACTGATGTTGAATATATGCCTGATTTCGCTGGAGAAAAGGAAAACCATACTTGGAAGTGCTATATTAGAAATTTTCAAGTTGGAAAATATTTAGATTTAAAATGGAGAGATAAAGAAGAATTGTATGATGTAAATGATAGGGCGGGAAAATCTCGAGGATTCTATCTTACGGCTGAGCCTATAAAAAACGGTGTACGTAAATGGAGAATAATGACACATTCCGGCCATGTGTTGACCCCTCAGGCAAATGGTTTAGTTTTGGCAGATTCTAAAAATCGCTCAGCAAGATGGACTATGAGATTGCGAAGTAATCATTTAGACTATCGATTGACTAACATCAAATATCTGGATCGACTAGAAGAAACAATTTCAAGCGCTCCGCACAATTTTATGCTTAATGGAGAAGTAATAACCGATGCTGGCGTAACTGTAAATTCCTCTCAGGGAGTGACCTTTACAAAAGAGAATACGTTTGAATATGGATTTACCGAAACACTTGCTGTTGGAGCAACACTCAAAGCTGAGGTTAGTGCTCCTGGCGGGATTGCTAAATCTTCCGCAGAACTAAGAGTTGATGCTTCTTTAGCTGCAACACAGAAAAATACAATTACAGAGACTGTTTCCTATCATTTTGCAGACACTATTAATATAGCAGAAGGTAAAGATGTCAAAATAACAGCTTTTATAGATTGGGAAGAAAATGGAGAATGGCCATTTGAAGCTTCTTTCTTAATTAGAGGTACTGCTACAAAGACGGACGGTGATGCCGAAGCAGATGCCATGAGCTCGGAAGAAGTGAAACTGGTCTTACAAGAAAAAGGCTTTGATGGAACTTTTCTCGAATCAAGTTCACCTGCTACAGCAAATGCCGTAATTAATGGCGTGATGACGGGTTCGTTCGGTGTTACCAAACATCTTATTACGGAGTCTGAGGATATTTTGGAAGAGGTATTTTAATAATCTCTAAGTTCTAAATCAATTTTTTAATAATCAAAAAAAACAATTATGAATATTATATGGAAATCAGCATCAAATGGACAAATTCCAGAAGGTGCCATCTCATCAGGTTATGAATCAAATGGTGTCCCACTATTTCTTTGCAGAGCAAAATCAGGGGAAGGGCTCCATCCTGGAAAAGTAAGATTAAGATTTGAAGCTGCTAATATCGGTTGGTCAGGACTCGAAATAAAGGTTAACGATTACGAAGTTTATTGTGGTGGTGCTAAATGGGAAAAAGCTTCTGATGGGAGAGTTCCTGATGGAGCTATTGTAATCGGGTCTGAGCCCGGTGGCGCTCCGCTTTATGCTGCCAGAGCAGAATTTGAAAACGGACTCCATCCCGGTAAAATCAGACGTGCTTTTAATGGCGCTCTAATTCCCTGGGGAAATCAGGAACATTTAATCACGGAATACGAAGTTTTGGTGGAGAAATGATTTCAACTGACCCTAAACAGTGAAAACCTGTTTATTAATCATCATCCCGGGTTTATATTTATCCGGGTTGGTTTTTATTCTATCTTCTTTCCGCATTAAACTGCGGTTAGGTATCTAGAAAATTTATAATTAATTTGGCATATGGAAACAATAAACCTTTGCATCATCGAAGATGAGCCTGTCGTGCGCGATAACCTCAAAAACTATCTCAACATTAATAAGGCGATTAACATTAAATTAATAGCAGTAAGTGTTGAAGATTTTTTGGAAAAGATCTCTAATTCAATATCTTTAGACATCAACCTGGTCTTGCTGGATATAGGATTACCCGGCATGTCAGGTTTAGAAGGGATTCGTCACATCAAACAAAAACTACCAGAAGCAGACATCGTGATGTTGACAACCTTTGAGGAAGATGAGAACATTTTTAAAGCACTTTGTGGCGGCGCTTGTTCTTATATCTCAAAGCGAACGTCCCTTGTGAAAATTCAAGAAGCTTTATTTGTGGTTCGTAGAGGTGGCTCTTATATGTCACCTTCCATAGCCAGAAAGATTGCAAAACATTTCATGCCAAGGCCCAAGCGAAAAGACGATGTCATTACTCCCAGACAAAAACAAATAGTAGATGGATTAGTGGATGGCTTGAGTTACAAACTCATAGCCGACAAACTAAGTATCTCTATCGATACTGTCCGGGATCATATCAAACGAATATACCGAGCCCTGAATGTTAATTCGAAAGCGGAAGTGATTCGTAAATCTTTGGATGGAGATATTTAATGTTTTACAATGTATTTAATTTTTTATAACCCTAAAAAAACAATTTGATTATGGCAATTTATGAATCCAGTCATCCTGGAATGCCTCTAGGCAACTCTATTATTTCTACCTTAAACTTAAGTCCAGTAGATATAAGAGGATATTTTTCTAAAGAGGACTTAAATGATATTCTTAGTCCAACTACTTGTGTAGGGATAAGAATCTATAATATTCTAGCACAAGTTGGGAGTCCAAAGTTATTAGCGGTGGCTGTAACAGAAAACGGATTTGATATGAGAAATGAAAATCATTTTTTTAGTCGTCCAACATCCTCTCCTTTAGATGCTAATGGCAACTCAGCTATGACATCTTCAAGACGTCAAGCTAGTTTTAACATCGATGTGAATTCAGAAAAATTTTCTTCTTTTTTTAGCAAAACAATGATCCAAGCGCTTATTGATAATAACAGTCATTCTGGAGTCTGTTTTTATAAGGTTACACTGGGCAACACTAATTTACTGACACACCTCGCAGTAACCACAAACATTGACAGTAGTGGTAACATTATCGGTGCAATTTCTAATACCGGATTTAAGAATTGTTTAAGTGATCAACCTTGCCCTGGACACTGTGTTAACAAAAATACAAATGGAGAATTTGATGACACTCCTCAACAAACACCATTTGCAGGAGAAAGTAATAATTTGGGAGAACCCTATATTCCTGTTTGGCAGTAGCTCATTAATCATTTTTTCTTTAGCGTATTAAAAATAAAATAAGCTCTTGCTGACACATCAAATATTTCAGTCTAACTTTTTAGTGTTGATCATCCTGTTGACTAGTTGTTCTTCGATTAGTGGACAGGATGTTCAATTAAACTTTCATGGATTAACTGAGGAAAATGGACTAAGTCAAGGGGATCAATATCATTTATCAAAGGATTCGAAAGGATTAATTTGGATAGGCACAGAGAATGGGTTACTGCGTTTTGATGGTCATCAAATTAAGAAATATCAAGTTAATGCTGAACAACCGAACTCTTTATCTGAAAACCACATAACTAGCGCTTGTTTTGAAGATCAAGAAAACAATTTGTGGTTCACCAGTTCTAACGCTATTAATTGTTATCGTAGAATAACTGATGATTTTGTAAGCTATACTCATCCGTCAAATACCAATTCCTACCATGGGTTTCACTTAGACAATCAAGGTCAATTTTGGGTGCAAATAGGTAATCAAGAAAAAGGGGCGCTTTATTTTTTTAATATCAAATCTGGTACTTTTGAACAAAGTATACCAATGTCAGGAAATAAATGTGCAGTTATCAAAAATGATCAAGGAATTATTAGTCAATTAATTTCTTATTCTTTACCAAATCGACCAGGCTTAATCTTGATAAATTTAGAAAACGGATTACGAAAAGAAGTTTTTTTTCAAACTACTTCAAATGGTAAAAATCGTTTTTTTTCAAGTCCTACCAAGGGGGTCTTTGTTGACTCAGATAATATCATTTGGGTAGGAGTATATGATGGTCTAGGTAGATATCGATTAGGAGATGATAAAGGACTTATCGAAACAAACCGAAATAAATCTATCGACTCAGATCTAGGTTGGGTATGGGACATTGCTGAATTGGACAATGACCATTTGTTGGTTGCCGCAGACTGTGGGTTATTGTTGTTTGATAAATTATCAAATACCTTCATAAAACAGTTTCGACATAATTCTTCAGATAAATATAGTTGTCCAGTCAAAAAACCTAACTCTATTCTTAAAGACTCAAGTAATGTTTTATTATTAGCAGGAGCTCAACAAGAAATTGCATTTGCGCATTTGAATAAAAATAGGTTCTCCTCTCTTCCGGAATTAAAAAATCAATATATCACCGGGATTGCAGAAGATTTTAAGAATAATTTTTGGTGTAGTACGCTAGACTCAGGTACCTATGTTTATAATCAAAACAAAAAGCTTTTATTTCGCACTACTAAAATAAAGAACTCCACCCATCCTGATGGGCATTCTAATATTACTCCTCTTTATTTTTTCATAAAAAAAAACCAAACTGAATGGTGGGGGAATATAGGAAACACTTTTTTGTTTTGGAATTCTATTTCTGAAAAATTTGAATTTAAACTCCCTTACTTTTTTGGTGTTAGAAGCACTGTAGCTGATAAGATTAATTACAATTACCAACTCTCCGATGGCAAAAATCTAATCGCTAAAGGAGAGACTATATACGAGTTGCTCCTTTCTCAAGAGAAAGCAGATACGCTCCCTTGGCACAACATTCAATACCTCCAACTTAGTACTATCAATATAATTTTCGAAGATCAAAACAAACACCTCTATATTGGTGATGATCAAGGACGATTAGTCATCTTAAAAGAACAAAACGGTCAATTGCATAAATTAGCAGACTTTAAAGATGTCGGAAATATTTATGCTTTTGAAGAAGAGTCCAGTAAAAAAATGCTGTGGTTTTCAGGGTCGAAGGGCCTTGGAAAAATACATACCGAATCTTTTGAATCGAGGCTTTTTAATCAAAGAAAAGATAATATACCGGAAGAAGCTTATTATGGAATTGCGGTTGATAAAATGGGTCAATTTTGGCTACCTGGAAACAATGGGTTGGTTCGGTATCATCCGGAAACTAAAGCCTTTCATCGCTTTGGAATTGCGGATGGTTTGCTTTCCGCAGTCTTCAACAAAAATACGTGTATTACTGCCACTCAGACTGGAGAAATTTGGCTTGGTGGAAAAAGTGGGGTAAATGTTTTCAAGCCTGAAGCAATCAAACTTTTGAATATTAAACCCAATATTCAATTATCCAGATTTTTAGTCAATGATGAAGCTTTCGAGGTTGAAGGAAATATCAATGAAAAAGAAGAACTGACTTTTGACTACGAGCAAAATACCTTGTCTTTTCAATTTGCAGCATTAGATTATAGCGATCCTAATGCGAATACTTTTCGTTGCCAAATGATCGGTCATGATGAAGAACCTGTTGAACAAGGCACTCGAAATTTTATCCGCTATGGTAATCTCCCCGCAGGGGCATATACCTTTAAGGTATGGGGAAGTAATTCTGATGGGGTTTTTAATGAGACTCCTTTTGAACTGGACATTAATATTACGCCGCCCTTCTATCAAACCTGGTGGTTTTACCTGCTTTGTACTTTAGCAATCAGCGGAATAATTTATGGGGTGTTCAAATATCGTCTTGAACAAGCTTTGAAAGTAGAACGTCTGAGAGTGAAAATCTCCAGCGATTTGCATGATGATGTAGGAGGCTTGCTTTCTGGTCTTGCTATGCAATCTGAATTTCTGGAACTCACGGCTACTGAAGAAGCAAAACCAAAATTGCAGCAAATTGCTGAACTGAGTAGAAGTGCTATGTCCAGAATGCGGGATACGGTTTGGGTTATTGATGCCAGGAAAGATAAACTGGAAAATCTCATTGATCGTATGAATGAGCATGCAGAAGAGGTATTGACTCCTAAGTTTTTTGCATATAAAATACAGTCAGAGGGACTTGATTTAGCGCACGAAATTCCTGCGGATATTCGCCAAAGCTTATACCTGATTTATAAAGAAGCTGCAACGAATATTGCTAAACACTCTAATGGAAATGAGGTGAAGGTGGTTCTAAAAAAACAAGGCGCCAATTTTGAAATGCTTATTCAAGACAATGGAAAAGTCGAAGAGAAAAAATACAAGACGACCGGGTTAGGAATGAGTAATATGAAAATGAGAGCTAAACAAATAGATGCGGAGTTGGAGTTGTCGACTCAATCCGGTTTTACTATTAAGGTCAAAAGGAAAGCATTTTAAAAATAATATTCGATGCCTGAAAAACAGACACCGAATATTTACAACAAAATCCTAAAATTACTATGCCTTATTCTAATTGTACACGTTTCTTTTTCGGATACTTCACCGTGTACCTAAAATTCATTTTCTTGGTGCTGTTTGGTTGAAGTTCAAACTCCCAGCTCAACTTACCCGTGTCCTCATCAAACTCTGCACCTTTGATTTTTTTCTCTACTTCAATTTCTTCTGTTACTGAAATCGGGATCTGATCTTCGATCACCATATTGATTGGCAATTTCTTTTTGTTTCGAACCTCAATATCCCAAGCTCTGGTATCTATACGTTTGTTACTCATGAATTTTTTCTTCGTATTTTCTTTCTGCTTCGTACGCTTGACAACGATGTTTTTATCACGACCTAATGACAGGTTCAAAGTGTCTTCTACGCTTTGTACATCCAGAAAGGATTTCCCGAGATAAGTACCTTCAAAAAATAAGCTTGCTTCTCCATTCAGTAAATTAAGCTCCTCCCAGCCTGTTACCTGTGCCGTTAAGAATGCATCGAGGTCAAGTTTTGGAGCACAATAATATTCGTAATAAGCAGGAAGCTCATGTTCTTTCATTTGAACGACATACTGTTTTCCATCGGTTGGAATATCATAAGGGATGTCTATTTTAAATGACACGGTGGTTGCTTTTTCAATTTCTTGAACAGGCACTGGTTGTGTCGGTGCTAGTGATTTAGCAACTTCTTTATCTTTTCCTCTTCTTTTCTTATTCTTGTAACCAGTAATCTCGACAGATTCTAATAGGACCCCTGCATCATCCATTACAATATTTATATTATTAGAATTAATAGCAGTCTCCAAGGT
>CAYXQH010000255.1:0-8133 GCA_964467425.1 uncultured Saprospiraceae bacterium | reverse complement strand
ATTAAATTTCGTAGCTTTTATAAGTGTCAAACCAAAATTGCTTGTATAATAAATCGTTCCGAAGAAATTTCATAAATAATTGACTGTAAGGAAATTATGTTGAAATATCTAAGGGGACTATAAAAAATTTGTTATGTCAATTTTTTTGGCTTGCGACTTAATATGGGGTATGCTTCAATTTGAATTAAAAAAAGACTCTATTTTAAATAAAGTCTTTTCATTGATTTTAATTCTTCTGTGATTTTAACGTCACACGGGCATTAGGGATTGTGTGTGGATGCCTCTTAAATGTGTGGGTGTTATGATTTCTGGAAAATGAAATCATATCAAAAATACGATTGTGAAGTTACTATAAATTTAAAGGAAAAAGAACATTAGAATGGAAAACATATATTTTATTTTAACCATAAGGCATTGCATTGCCAAATTATGATACTTACAAATAACAAAAGGTGAAAGGCTTCAGCCTTCTGAGATTTAAGGTTTAAAAAACTGAATGAAAGTAATATTCCAAAAGGCACCATAAAAAGAAGGAAATGATAAAACTGGATGTTTGTTTGAAATAAGAAAGAACAAGCTGCAAAGAAGATTGACCAGAAGATAACAGTGATGTTTTTTTGAGACTGGATATTTTTTTTCGCATAATAGCGATTAAAACTAAAGAGGACAATCAGGCCAATGAATAGGATTAAACCTAAGTTGATATATGATTTTAAACTAGCAGTGATATTAATATCCAGAAAAGCGAAACGTTCTATTACATGGGTTCCCCAAAACACACCAAGCAAATCATACCAGAAAAAATAAACGCTGGCAAGAATGTACGGGGTAATAAAACCTATCAGCATCATTAATAATTCTTTCAAACTAAATGCCCTTAGTACACCAAAAGAAATAATAATTAAGAGTAAAAAGGTGATTTCTGAAAAGTAAAACATACTGGCTATAGCAATCAAAAATCCGGTGTTGTAAATATGGCCGGAAGAATCCTTCTTTTTATAAGATTCTAAGATCTCCCAAAAGGCAATAATGAAAAAAGTATTGGCTAATAAAACAGGCGTTAAAGGTAAAAATTCTGGAATCAAACTTACGAGCAAAGCATAAAACAAGCCTGGAAACAGGCTTACAGAATTAGCAATTCTAAATTTTGCAACGATGATATTGATCAGCAAAGCCTGGATGAAAACTAAAAACATCCCCACGATAATTGACCAGGTTCCATTCGTTCCTATTGTACGAATAACCAAATCACTTAGCACACCTTGCCCGGCATATTCTTCTGGAGGAGTGTTAATGAAAAAACTACTTCCTCTTACTAAAAGAATATATACAATCAGCAGAACGTTAAATGCAATTTGATTGGTTCTAAATATATTTAGCACATTGAAGATTTAGATAAAGACGTAGTACGTTGAGTAATTTAGAGCATAAATTTATAAAAAAATAGGTATTTGGAGTCTAAAATTTTAGAATTATAGTCATCCTTTATTCACAACAATTTTATTTCTCTGACTGTTTGCTTAGTAAGTGCTTTTCTATTTAAAATCTAGATAGCTGTTGTTTGGGTAGAAAGGTGTATCTTGTGAGCGAACTCAAAAAGAGAATTTATGGTCAAATCGTTGGATGCGATAAAGGGACCCATCGAAGAAGAATTAGTGAATTTCGAAAAGCATTTTCGAGACTCCATGAAAAGCCATGTTGCTTTGCTGGACACGATTATGCATTATGTCGTGAAACGAAAAGGGAAGCAAGTACGCCCAATGTTTGTATTCCTAAGTGCTAAACTCTTCGGCGAAACCAATGAATCTACTTATGTGGCTGCTTCTCTCGTAGAGTTATTACATACCGCCACTCTTATCCATGATGATGTAGTCGATGATGCCAACGAACGCAGAGGGTTCTTCTCTATCAATGCTTTATGGAAAAATAAAATAGCTGTCTTAGTTGGTGACTATCTCTTGGCTCAAGGCTTATTATTGACGCTTAAAAATAAAGACTATCAGTCGCTTGAGATTTTGTCCGATGCGATGCGATCAATGATTGAAGGCGAATTGATGCAAAGCCAGAAAGCCAGGCGTTTGGATATTGATGAGTCCATATATTTTGAAATTATTCGTCAAAAAACAGCGTCATTAATCGCATCTGCCTGCTCGGCCGGCGCAGCGTCTACCACCAAGGATCAGGAAGAAGTTGAAAAAATGAGATTGTTTGGAGAAAAGATAGGGATGTCCTTTCAGATTCGGGATGACTTATTTGATTTTGGGACAGATGATGTTGGGAAGCCTTTAGGGATAGATATTAAAGAAAAGAAAATGACGCTTCCCTTGATCTATGCGCTCAATCATGCCAGCACCAGCGATAAGCGTAAGATGTTGCGGATCATTAAAAAAGACAATGATAAAAAAGATAAAGTTCAGGAAGTAATTGATTTTGTCAATCAAAGTGGTGGAATACAATATGCCGAAAAAGTGATGATGAAATATCGGGAAGAAGCATTCAATATCTTATTGTCTTTTCCTGAAAGCCCTTCACGGAATGCACTCCAGCAATTGGTGACCTTCGTTACCGAGCGAAAGAAGTAACGCAGGTTTCACAAGGTTCAAATCTTCCGAACCATTTCAAATTGGCTGATGATTTTTTCGAAGCCTAATTTTTCAAAAAAAGAAATTGTAGACTTGTCCCGAGCATCGACATTGATGATTTTTAATGGTACAGACTTTCCTTTACCAGCTCGTGCAAATAAAGCTTTTCCAATACCTGATTGCCTGTAGTTTTCTTTAACGGCAAATTGGTAAATATCACCTCCTTCCGGATCTTTGTTGAAAATAATATAACCGACGAGCTCTTCCTTTTTATAGCCACCAACAACCGTCATGTCCGATCTGAGAATGTCAATTTTTTGATTGTCATTTTGAAAGGTAGGAGACCAGGATCGTAGGGACTGAAAGGCATTCCAGTCTATCGTGTCTATTTCTTTAAAATCTAAATCTAAGGTTGGTATATCCGAAATAGATCCCTTAAAACAATCTAGTTTTCGATGAACGGTAAAGCCCATTTTTTTATAAATATGAATGGCAGGATCATTGCCTTCAATGACTTCCAATGTGGTTTGTTGAAAGCCTTCTTTTTTTAAAGCAGGTAAAATGTATTGATAAAGTTGAGATGTTATTCCCTTTCCTCGATGCTCAGGAAACACACCAGTGCCTCCGTTCCAAACAACAGACTGCCCGTCTCTAAATCCTATACAATGAAAAATAAACCCGCAGAGTTTTCCATCAACAAAATAGCCAGGCGATAAACTTAAATCAATATTGTCGCCTTTGAATTTTTTGACAGCAGCTTCCTCTGTCCATTTGATGGGTAGAATGTAATCGGAAAAAGCATGATTGAATGCGGAAGTGAGTTCGGAGATCGAACAGTTTTGGAGTGATTGAATTTTCATGTAGAAGGGTTGGGAAGTAGAAAGAAGGAGACCGATTTTCAAACAGAAAATCGGTCTCTGAAAATATAGAATTTATTTTCGAAGGAATTTACCAAACATCTTCATACCCATTCCAGCGATGTCATCCATATAGCTACCGTCGCCGTCCTGATCAAGAAATTTTCCGATCATTCCCATTTCTTTTCCTCCTTGCTTTTCGTGGTTCTGTACAGAACCACCAAGGAAAGAAGATAGGTCTTCAATTCCCATACTTTGTTCTTTTTTAGCTTTTCCTAAAGTACCCAAAACCATAGGAGCAAGCATTGATAATAAGCTACCTGCTTTGTCTCCACCAAGTCCACTCATTTTGCTAATCATATCGATCGCACCATTTTGCTTTCCTCCAAGTACATGCTTAAGGATTCCAGCGCCATTCATAGCTCTTGTGTTCGTAGGTTGCTTATTACCACCTAACATATCCATAAAGTTATCCAATACACCACCATCATGGTCATTGTCTAATGCATTAGCTAAAGCAGATGCACCTTCCTGAGAAGAAGCGTTCTTTGATAATGCGCCCATTAAAGTGGAGAATATTCCTGAAGCAGCAGTTGCTGTTTGTTGTCGGTCAGCACCGCCTAATTGTTGACTTAATTGATCTACCATACCTTCTGTAAGCTGGCTTTGTAGTAAGTCCATTAAATTTTGCATAAAAAATTATTTAGCGTGAAAAAATTGTTCTTAATAAATAGAGTGTAATTGTGTATTTGTTGTTGGATGATAATATACTACATTTTTCAATATTATCTAGCAATATGACCCGTTCTTAACTGTGTGACGGTATAAAAATAAAAAAGTCTCGAATTTAATCCCGTCAAGAAGCTTTTTTTCAACTTATATTAAAAATACCTATGCTTAATCATGCTATTCCGGGGTAGAGATGGCTTTAATGCATAATTTTTTGTAATTTTCGGCTAGGGAAGAAATTAGATGAAGCTTAAGGCTAAGGTGTAAAAACTCATCTGGTTCAGAGTCGAAAAGGAAATAGAATTGTTATAAATACTATATTTCCTACAGAATGACTCCAGAAATACTATGACGGAAGATCAATTTAAACATGTTTGAAATCGAAAAGGAGAACTTCTCAAAGAAACCGATGGCTGATCCAAATAGCCGTATAATAGAGCGTTGCTCAAATTTTGTGCTGCATCTTTTCAATGAAAAGGCTGATTCCAGATTGACCTTTCATAATTATCAGCACACTGCTGGTATTGTGGCGCTAATTGATAAAATTGCTACCCCAAACATGCCCGAGCAACCAACTTGGCGCGTGTCTCCCGAATCTATAGAAATTGCAAAATTAGCAGGATGGCTTAGGAATACAGGATATCTTATTGATTATGGCAATCCTAGAGATCATAGTATTCGTATCACCAAAGAATTTTTAAGTCAACAAAATTATCCAGTAGCGGGAATTGAAAAAGTAGTCGATTGTCTGGTTGCATCTCTTAGCAATCGAGCCGGATCAATTGAGGATCAACTCCTTTTGGATGCCGTCAATGGTTACCATTATACTGCGGAGTATTTTAATCAAAATCCTTTGCTTCGTTTAGAATGGGAACTGATGCAAAATAAAAAGATTTCGACGTTGGATTGGAATCAGATTCAATTACAATATCTTTTAAAAACTAAATTCTTTACGCCTTTCGGAAAACTTAATTTCGAACCAATCCTTTCCAATAATATTTTTACACAAAAAAATAAAGTTCAAAAGAACCTACGAACGGGAGGAACTTCTTTGGAAGAAGATGGAAGTTTAAGAAAATTTCAAGGTTTAGAAAGGCGATTGCCAAGTGATGCAACGCAAACTTTTTTCCGGGCTAATTATAGAAATCATATTAACCTAAGTGCTATCGCTGATAATAAAGCGAATATCATGATTAGTGTAAATGCGATTTTAATCTCCGTATTGATTTCCTTATTGACTTATAAAAATATTGCAGAAACAAATCCAATGGTTTTGCTACCGGTTGTGATTTTTCTTTTCACCGGTTTAGTTTCTTTGATTTTTGCAGTCCTATCTATCCGGCCTAAAGTGACCTCTCTTAATCCTCAGGGGACACAAGCCGATATTGCCAAACGTAATATTGTTTTCTTCGGAAATTTTGTTCAGTTAAAATTGGAAGAATACGAAGAAGCAATGGACGCCATGTTTCGGGATGGTGAATTACTCTATGGTAATATGGTCAGGGATTTATACTTTTTGGGGAAAGTGCTGGATAAAAAATATCGATACCTCACCTTGTCTTACAATACCTTTATGATTGGTTTTGTAGCTACCGTTGTTACTTTTCTGGTAGCAATTTTTATGTAAATAGAATAAGCCTGAGTCTGTGTTTTAAATGCTATTATTCTCTGCCTCCTCCACGAGAATAAATAACCCGAGTATATTTGCCTTCTGGATTTTGTTCAATAGTGAAATTTCTTCCAACCATTTTTGGATTTGCGCCAGGAGGACCTTCAATTCCATCTGTTGGTTCCAGCATGTTGTCTGGCATGATCGTATTTTCAAGTGTATCAATATTACTTAATCGAATCATAATCTGTTTGCCATCTGTATCTGTAAATTCATAGTCAGTTGACCCGGCATAAACAGAGGCAGAAACATATTTTGCTGCAAACATTTTATTGACTTGTAGTGCTAAGGTCTCTTCAGGTGTTGGTGTAGGATCTACTGGCTGATCATTGTTAGGTGCTTCAGGTGTTTGATTGCAGGCGATGCTAAAAAAGAAAATACTTAAGAAGAGGAAATAATATTTTTTCATGATAATGTTTTTTGGATTAGAAAGTGTATTAAAGATGGTTTTCGGCATTAGTAATTCGATTATTCCTAAAACCTAAAACCTAAAACCGAATACCTCTTATAATCTGTTTAGTTCTCACTACGATTTCGGATAATTAAATCCCATTTACCTTCTTCGTTTTCAGAAAGCTGAGCCTTTACATGGCGGATTTTTTTACTAAAACCCGGGCTGAGAAAATCGAATTCTATAGTTTTATGATCAAGCCAAATAGGGTTATGCGGTTCAAAGTTGTCAAATTGCTCTTCAAAAAGTGGTTCTGGATTGATGCCTTCTTCTGTAATGTCAAATAATTGGATACCATTGAATTCAAAGCCAGCATCTCCATCAGCATTCGTTACAACCAGTTTTTTTAAATTCGGTGAAAGTTTGGGCATTCCGTAGACCGGCATTACATAGCCAAACTTATCATTCATCAATATAAAGTTACCTGCTTCAAAGCGCTGAATTCTAAATACGAAATAACCAATTTTCTCTAGATAAAACCGGTAAGCATATTCTTTGTATTCTTCCCCAGCTTTAGGACCATCCTCATTGACGAGGTTGACTTTTTCGCCACTAAGTAAAGTGATTTGATAACCCGTTTCTGTTTCTTTGATGTATCTAGCGTCTTTCTCTAATTGGATCGATTCGATTTTTTTATAACACTGGAATTTTGCCTCGTGATCATGGTCTTTTACAAATTTAACATCGCAGTCATCGTAAGGAGATTTAGAGAAGTCTTCTTCAGGAGGGTCTTTACTTACTGCACCACCGAATACCCAACCGGTTGTACCTTTTTCGGATTGAACTTTCAACCAGGGTTCCTCATGCCAATTATCACGTAATTTTATTTTTTCCTTATAATCTGTTTCTTCGTTTAGAAATAAAAGCCTTTCCCCTTCTTTAATTTGTTCCAGAACTGCACCTTTTGAGCCAGGATCTTTTCTCAATCGAAGTTTGTCAACTAGGGCATATAAAGTGGTTTCTATCTCCGTTTGATCAGCTTTATTTACTATTGTATCAACTTCTAAGGCTGGATTTTTTGGAGTTTCCGAGGAGTTTGTATTTTTACACGAGAAGAAAAGTGTTAAAATAATTATTGCTTTTAGTGCTTTCATCTAAACTTTAAATTAAAATTACGTTAAATATAGAGAATTAATTATAGCAATGACCTTTTAAAAGAGTCAAAAATTAAATTTCAACCGTACTAAATGCCAGGCCAAAATTGTTTATATGATAAATTGTCCCGAAGAAATTTCTTAAGTAATTGATCCCGATAGGTGTCGGGAGAGAATATGTTGAAATATCTGGGTGGACTTTAAAAATTTATTAGTTCAATTTTTTGGCTTACTATTTATAAACGTTGATTTTTTACAAAAAGAAACTCCAACACTATAGAACCTAGTCTGTTTAAAACCTAAATCTAAGCAGATCTTAAAACAATAATCTTATGACAGTCATGCGCAATTTAATCCTTCTTTTAGCTATCATTTCCCCTGTCTTGCTTACAGCTCAAACACCTGCACGTGATGCATATATTAACCGATTTAAAAAAATTGCGATTTCGGAAATGGAACGTACCGGGGTGCCTGCTAGTATAAAACTGGCACAAGGGATTCTCGAATCAGGTGATGGTAAAAGTACCTTAGCCAGAAAAGCAAATAATCATTTTGGTATAAAGTGTCATAGTTCCTGGAAAGGTAAAACACATTATATCGAAGATGATGATTATGATGAAAATGGAAAAATAATTAAATCTTGTTTTAGGGTTTATAAGAATGCAAACTCTTCTTATATCGCGCATTCCGAATTCTTGCGTAATGGATATCGATATGAATTTCTGTTTCGTCTTTCTCCTACCGATTATCG
>CAYXQH010000254.1:2707-8153 GCA_964467425.1 uncultured Saprospiraceae bacterium | reverse complement strand
GCTTATAGAAAAAAGGATATGGAATGGATGAAAAAAACTGTAAACACCGTACTCAAAATTTGGTTTGCCACCATTTTTCTATCCATTTTAATGATATTAATCTCGCCATTTGTGTTTAAAATTTGGCTTCAGGAAAAGATAGAAATTCCTATGTTATTGACGATAGTTGTGGCAATTTCCATTGCTATGACTAACTGGGTTAATATGTTTAATCTCATTCTCAACGGTACTGGAAAAATACGCTTACAAATGTTTGCCTGGATTCTCGCCAGCGTAATAAATATTCCACTTTCAATATATTTTGCCCAAAACCTCGAAATGGGCACAATTGGTATTGTTTTAGGTACTATTCTCTCGATGCTCCCCCTAATCATTTTATCTCCGATTCAGGTCCGAAAAGTCCTGTTTTTAAAGGATAAAGGGATTTGGTCTAAATAAAGGCCTGATCAAATTTTGAAAAACACCCTCCTTCCTCCTAAATCCTCCTTAGGAATCTTAAAAATTAACACATTAAATAAACAAATCATATTATGAGAGTAGCCGTTGTTACCGGGTCGTCTGGGCTCATTGGTAGTGAAGCCTGTAAGTTTTTCCATGATCAAGGCTTTTTAGTGGTAGGAATTGATAATGACATGCGTCAATATTTCTTTGGAGCAGATGCCAGTACAAAGTCAACAGAGCATCAGTTAAAATCAACACTTGAAAATTTCAAGCATTACAATATTGATATTCGTGATACCAAAGAATTGGAAACGGTATTTTTAGAATATAACACAGACATTGAAGTAATCATTCATACTGCGGCACAGCCTTCACATGACTGGGCAGCAAGAGAACCATTTACAGATTTTACAGTCAATGCAAATGGAACCATCAACATGTTGGAATATGCTCGGCAAAATTGCCCTAAAGCAGCTTTCATTTTTACTAGTACGAATAAGGTATATGGTGACACGCCAAATGATTTGCCTTTAGTAGAATTAGAAAACAGATGGGAAGTCGATGAAAATCATCCATTTTTTAAAGACGGGATTGATGAAAGCATGTCCATCGATAATTGTAAACATAGCATCTTCGGTGCAAGTAAAGTCGCTGCTGATATTATGGTACAGGAGTATGGAAAATATTTCGGTATGAACACCGTAGCTTTTAGAGGTGGATGCCTAACTGGACCAACGCATAAAGGCGCAGAGTTACACGGTTTTCTAGCTTACCTAATTAAGTGTGCAATCAGCGGAAAGCATTATACCATCTTCGGACATAAAGGAAAACAAGTTAGAGACAACATTCATAGTGTTGATTTGATCAATGCCTTTTGGGAATACTATAAAAGCCCAAGACCAGGAGAGGTCTATAACATTGGAGGTTCAAGACATTCGAATATTTCTATGTTAGAAGCTATTCAGCAGATCGAAAACATTGCTGGATATAAGTTAAACTATACTTTATCTAATGATGCTCGTATTGGCGATCACATCTGGTATGTTTCTGATATTGGAAAGTTTAAAGCACATTATCCTGATTTCAAATACCAATATAATATTGATAGAATTCTAAGAGAAATGCTTAAGGCCGCTGAGCCAGGCATGAGACTGGCTAGTTAAATACAATCAGTTTAAATACAAATAAATAATGAAAGTATTAATGCTGATTGATAGCCTGGTAAAAGGCGGGCGGGAACGTCGCCTGATTGAGCTATTAAAAGGATTCGCAAAATATGACAACCTTGAAGTTGTCCTGGTTCTCTTTTCTAAAAAAGTAGAGTATCCAGAAGTGCATGATCTAAATGTACCCATTTATTATCTGGAACGAAAGCCTAAAAAAGATCCTCGTGTCTTTGCACGGTTTTACAAGCTTTGTAAAAAGGAAAAGCCGGATATCATTCACAGCTGGGGAACAATGCCTTCTATTTATGCCCTTCCTTCGATAAAATTATTAGGTCCAAAATTTATCAATGCCAGCATCGCTGATGCACCGGATGATATGGGTTGGACCGATAGTCGTTATCTACGATCAAAGTTGATCTTCCCGTTTTGTGATGCCATCATTGGTAACTCCAACGCAGGGCTCGAAGTGTATAAAGCGCCAAAAAATAAAAGTCATTGTTTTTATAATGGCTTTGATTTTAATCGGGTTTCAAAACTGGAGTCGCCCGATAAGATTAAAAAGCAATACAATATACAAGACGGTCTTATCGCTGGAATGGTTGGTGCTTTTTTCGATCGAAAAGATTATAAAACCTTTCTCGATGCCGCGATTCAATATTTAACACAGCGAGAAGACATGACCTTTTTGGCGATCGGTGGTGGACCGAATTTAGAATCCTTTAAAAATTCTATTCCAGAAAAATTTAAGTATAGAATTATCTTCACGGGAATGGTTAACAACGTAGAATCCATTGTTAATACTTTTGACATTGGTGTTTTATCAACCTACACGGAAGGGATTTCTAATTCGATTATGGAATATATGGTTTTAGAAAAACCCGTGCTTGCAACAGATGGCGGAGGCACCAAAGAATTAGTGGTCGATGGAGAAACAGGTTTTCTAATTCCTCAAAAAGACAGTAGTTTTTTACTGAAAAAACTACTACAACTGGCTAACGATAAAGAGATGCGTAGCACCTTTGGCAAAAAAGGGAAAGAAAGAATTCATACTTATTTCACCTTAGATCGAATGGAAAAAGATTACTACGCTTTGTATCAAAAATTATTAGTTCGTGAATCACAGGGCCATAAAAACACTTTACAAACTGAATTAACAAATAGCAAATAAACGAGCATGATTTCTGTTTTTATCAATTCTTTGACCTCAGGTGGAGCTGAAAAAGTCGTTTTGACGCTTTTGGATCAGTTCAAGCATTTCGAAAGTCAATTAGAATTGCTATTGATTGAAAAAGATCGCTTTTATGAATTACCAGCGAGTGTCCCTTCAACTTATTTGACTGATTATGAGTCTTTAGAAAAAGGGCCCTTGAAAATTCCTTATCTGTTTGTTTGTGCTTATCGTTTAAAAAAATCCATTACTCAACCAGGGCAAATTGTCCAAAGCCATTTATTAAGAGCAAGCTTTATAAATGTAATCGCAAAGCTTTTAGGTTCTAAACATCATGCTCAAATTGTAGTGCATTCCAGAATAAATTTCGATCACAAACCTTTTTATTCTAGAGGTATTGCAAAATGGATTTATACTCAAATATTTAATCGAGCTGATTCCGTTGTTTCTATTTGTGAAGTCATGAAGAATGACCTGGATGGCTATTTAAATTTAAAAAATCATCCAAAGCATTTCGCTATTCACAATCCACATAATTTAGAAGAGATTGAAGCTAAATCGAAAAAAGAAACAACCGCCTTTAATTTTTCTTCAGATAAAAGATATATCATTTCTGTTGGGCGACTCGTGAACGGAAAAAGAATAGATGATTTGATCACCGCCTTTAGTCAGATCGAGAAAAAAGTTCCTAATACAGAATTAATCATTCTTGGCGATGGTGAACTACGAGCAGAATTTGAAAAATACTGCCACGATTTAGCACTGGATCAAAAGGTACACTTTCTTGGTTTTCAACAAAATCCTTTTGCATACATCGCTAAATCGGACCTCATGGTTTTATCCAGCGAATGGGAAGGCTTGCCGAATATCCTGATTGAATCCATGGCTTGTGGAACAGCAGTCATTTCATCGGATTGTATCTCTGGTCCAAGAGAAATTATCAATCCGAATTCTGACTTGAGTTTTCAATTAAAAACCGATCTGGAAATTGGAGAATATGGCATTCTTTATCCTGTTGGAAATATTGGGCTCCTTAGTGAGGCTTTATTAAAATGCTTACAAGATGATGCCATGATTCATCAATTTGTTCAGGCAGGATTAAGGAGATGCAAAGATTTTGATAAAACTAAAATCGCGCAGCAATATCTGCAAACGTTTAATATGGAGAATCAAGTAAAACAATCAGCTAAACTTCCTGCCTATTTAAAATGATCGTGTAAATAAAATACTAAAAATAGCGGGAACGCTGAATGACAGCATCAATCACCGTCACGCCTGGTAAATGATTAAAAGAATGTGTTCTGGTCAATTTCCTATCCCAATCTGGTCTCACATTTAAAATTCGCTTTTCCCGATATTCTGTTTCCGTTAAAACTTCAATTTCATTAAGGTTAAAACCATAACCGTATTTCCTTGCACAATCTTGAGATGGTCGAATAAGCTTGCCATCCTTTTCGTAAATATTCCCTGCAGGTCGTGCAATTCGTACATCCGTGACCACAGGGTTTTGAGGATGACTTTTCCAATCCGTCGTAAATGGTGTATCCGCAAAAAATAAAAACAACTCATCATTATGTCCGCTTCCTTTATTCTCTGAAAGCACCGTAAACATCCACCATTTATTATTATAAAAATAAAGCGTCGTATCAAATGCACAAATATCAGACATCAGGTTCATCTTATGTTCCCAATTAAACGGAAAACCTGTCGATTCAAAAACCTGAATACTCCGGTCTTGATATGATTCCGGAATCATATAGTGCGTTCCTTCATGCTCAAAAATAAATGGATAGGATAAATGGTAGGACTTATTCAAAATCGTTACTGGTTCTGACGCTTTTCCAGATGCATCTAATTCCATTACACTTAAATGTCCTTTGTCTGTAGCGAAAGGAAGTTCTTCAAAAAACAAATATTGCTTTCCTTCTTTTTCTATTAAAAAAGGATCCGCCCAAAATCGATCTTTTGGTGGAAGTATTTTTTGAAAATCTTTGAATTTAGTCGATGCGCCTTTTTGCATATTGACTAATAAAATCCATTGCTCTTTATAAAATATTTTTCGGAGCGCTTTCCTTCCAAAACGATAGAGGTGTTCTCCAAGATTCAAAAGCGATTTAAAACCAGAAGGTGTAGAAACAGGGCGAACATCTGCCACCTGATCTACGATTTTATAATTAGATATCTTTTTAGAAAAAGACGTTAATCCAATCGTATGTATTTCTCTCAATGCTCTGGGAACTAGGGAAGCAATTTTCCAAAGGTGCTCGTTTCTTGGTCTTGAGATAGACATCGTCGGCATCATCGACCAGGAACTATAAATAATTTTGCCAGGTGTTTTTTCATCCTGATAAAGTACCAAAGACGAAGCAATCACCTCCTTAACGTTTATAAATTCATCATAACCTAAAAAATCAAAAGAAGTATTGCCTCCTTCACCATTCACAAAGCACAAAACGCCAAGTGTTGTATGTTTAAATACCTCCGTATTTATCGGTCGATCCGCTAGCCATATAATCAAATCGAATGCATCTTCTCCAAAAGATTCTAGTTCTTCTAGTTTTCGAATAGCACTTTTATTATAAATGGTAGTGATTTCTTTGGATTCAAAGGCATCTGGCTTTGGTTTAAAATACTTCTTATCCAAAGCGAGGTGTTTCCTCCAAATTTTATT
>CAYXQH010000254.1:0-2607 GCA_964467425.1 uncultured Saprospiraceae bacterium | reverse complement strand
TTTTTATTTTTTTCAAACTATGAACATAACAACGAATGAAGAATCTTCATAACATCTCTTCTTTGCCCTCAGATATCAAATATCTCGTAGAAACACCTTCTGTTTCAAACCAATCCATAAATTATTTTGCTGGTTTAACGATTATGTTTTTAAACAAAATTCGTCGGGAAATAAAAGGCTATACCAGCGCTCGGGGTTTTGATTTTGAAAACATCAATCGAGTGATAAACTACGATATGCGGGTGATAAAAAGATGGGTAGATTATTTGGAACTTTATGAAAAAGGAGCTTCTCGCATTGAAGGAAAAAATATTTTGGAACTAGGTCCCGGTGCTGACCTTGGCATTGGACTCATCATGCTTGCAGAAGGAGCAACATCTTATAACGCATTGGATGTCCACAACCTTGTCAAAGATGTTCCGGACACTTTTTACGATCAACTTTTTAAGGTATTGGAACAAGATCCTTTTTTAAAAACCAATATTGACTTTCTTCAATCTCAATTGAAAAAAACACAACAGGATCAAAATGATCTTTTAAATTATTTATGTAGAAAAGATTTTGACCTTTCTATTTTTAAAGATAAAAACATTGACCTGGTGGTTAGTAATTCTGCCTTCCAACAATTCGATGACCCCGCAACAACGATTCAACAATTAAGTCAGATCGTTAATCCCGGAGCATACTTTGTTGCTCTACTCGATTTAAAAACACATACCCGATGGATCAATAAAAGAGATCCATTAAATATTTACCGATACCCTGATGCGATTTACAATACATTAAAATTCAGAGGCTCTCAAAACAGAGTTCGTCCAATTGAATTTAAACAAATGTTGGAAGCAAATAATTGGGGAAATGTCAAAATTATTCCAAGGCTTCAATTGGATAAAAAATATATTAATTCAGTAAACAGGACATTACTTTCTAAATTCCAACCCAACAAAAATCAAATGGAAACATTAACCTGTATGATCTGCGCTCAGAAATCGTAACCAGATTCCAACCTGTTAACAACATCCTTCACGCAGTATAGGCTTTTTAACTACCGTAGAAATGTCAGCCTCTTTTCATTAGAGAACTTGACTGATTTTTGTTATTTTGGCTATGATTTCAATCATAACCTAAATAACAATGAAATACCAACCCTTTTCCACAACTTTCAGGAATATCTTATTTCTGTTTACCTTCTTGTCTTTTACTTTTTCATGCGGCAATAATTCAACCGGTTCTTGGGAGCTCAATAAAAAAGCAAATCAGGAAGAATGGATTTCGCTTTTTGATGGCAGCAATTTTGGAGACTGGACACCCAAATTTGCCGGACATGAAGTTGGCGTAAATTATAAAAATCGCTTTTTAGTAAAAGACGATATGCTAAGTGTCAGGTATGCACCTAAGGACACATTTAAAACACACTTCGGACATTTATTTTATAAAGAAAAATTTTCTCATTATCGTTTAAAAGCAACCTATCGGTTTGTTGGTGAACAACAAGTGAACGGACCTGGATGGGCCTATCGTAATAATGGTTTAATGCTCCATTGTGAAGCTCCAGAAAACATAAAACTGGACCAGGGTTTTCCTATATGCCTGGAAATGCAATTGCTTGGCGGTAACGGAACGGATGAGCGAAACACAGCCAATCTTTGTACACCTGGAACGAATGTAGTCATGCATGATTCTCTATTTACGCCACATTGTGTAAACTCTACATCGAAAACGTATCATGGAGATGATTGGGTAGAAGCAGAAGTTTTAGTCTTGGGAGATTCTCTTATCCAGCACATCATGGAAAGCGAAGTGGTGATGCAATATAGTCATCCTACTACGGGAGGTGGAGCAGTAACAAATGACCCTTCTTATCCAGAAGCGGGAAAAGCGATCAAAGATGGATATATTTCTATTCAGGCAGAGACCGCACCAATCGATTTCAAATCAATATCATTACTTAACCTTTGTGGCTGTATGGATAAAAAGGCTAAAAACTACAAATCATATTTTGTAAAAGCGGATAATTCAAGCTGTCAATATTAATCTTGACACCAACTTCTTTTCTTTTTAAAATCTGACCTATGTCATTCATAAAAAATAGCTTTTTAAAAACGATAATTTTTTGTGCTGTTGTTTTTCTTTGCTTCTCTACTTGCACCAACCCTGTAGCAGAAGAAAACCTAACCTATCCTAATAAGACGACGGAAATCTCTGCAGAATTAGCAAGTGACCTGGCACAGAAAATTCGCGCAGAAGTTGCTGTAGAAATAGATGATGGGCTGGAATTGAGCCTTTGGGCTGCAGACACCTTAGTCAATGATCCTATTGCAATCAGTGTGGACGATCAAGGAAAAATTTACTACACCCTGGCGACAAGACTCGAAAATTCAGAATTTGATATCCGCGCACATAGAAATTGGATGACGGCATCTATTTCCTTTCAAAGTGTGGAAGATCGAAGAGCATTTTTAAGAAAAACATTCTCCGAGCCAAATGAAGAAGGAGAAAAATTTTTAAAAGACTTAAATGAAGATGGTATTCTTGATTGGAAAGATTTGACTGTAGAAAAAGAACAAGTGTGGGTCGTCGCAGATAATGACCAGGATGGTTATGCAG
>CAYXQH010000253.1:0-8165 GCA_964467425.1 uncultured Saprospiraceae bacterium | reverse complement strand
AATGTTATTATCACCTCCATGCCTGCTGCTCCGGTTTGTGAAAACACGCCCACAGTGATCAGTGTGTTAAATCCTGATCCGAGTTTTATTTACATATGGAATACAGGTCAGGTAGGTACTTCTATTAATACCTTCTATGCAGGAGCATATTTTGTCAGAGCGATCAATCAGTTTGGATGTGAAGGAGAAAGTAATACATTAGAGATTGTCCCTGGACCAAATTTAGATCTTATTCCATCTGGTTGTCATACGCGTTGTAATCCAGATACGATTTGTCTGCCACCAATTACAAATGTAGCTTCCTTTCAATGGTATTTGGACGGGAGTCCCATACCTGCACCTGAAGGTAATGATCCCGATTATATTGCTACCGAAAGTGGTGAATATTATGTTGAAATGATTAGTGGGGATGGATGTGTTACCATCTCGGATATATTGACACTGGATTTATTTGATGGCTTTGGTAATATAGAAGGCAATGTGTATTTCGATATCAATGAAAATGGAGTAATTGATGCGGCCGACACCTTGATGATGAATGTTCCGATTATTCTTTATAATAATGGAATACCGGTTGATACTTTGATTTCGAATCAAATTGGATCTTTTGCTTTTATAGGAATCCTGTCGACAGATTACGAAATTGGCGTAGATACTTTAAACCTTGCCAATGGAATGACCGCGATTATAAGCCAGGCTTCTGCGCAATTAGTAGGCTGTGATGATGAAGCTGCCGTTGAGTTTTTAATACAGTTTATTTGCCCGGATATATCGGAAACACTCACGTTAAATGCCTGTCCTGATGAGACGGTAGATTATAATGGAACAACTTTGAGTATTGGCGATACCCAACAGTTTTCTTTCCTGACCCCTTTTGGTTGTGACTCTACAGTAACAGTATCCGTGATGTCTCTAACTGAAAGTTCAAACTCGATAACACTTCAGGCTTGTACAGGTTCAACAATAGATTATAATGGGACAGCACTTAGCGGAGGTACAGTAATGGATTTTGTATTCGATAATGCTATAGGCTGTGATTCTGTTGTTACGGTGACTGTGATCGAATCAGATCAGGACTCACTTTCCATAACGCTGGCTACTTGTACAGGAACAACCATTGATTATAATGGAAATAGTTTAGCTCCTGGTACGCAACAAGATTTTATGTATACGGGCTCTGGAGGTTGTGATTCCATAGTAACCGTTATTGTTAATGAATCTTTGGCATATTTTGAAACGGTTTCTCTGGAAGCTTGTACTGGTGAAAGTGTACTATATAATGGTGAAATGTTGATGGCGGGTTCCTCCACTACTTTTGATTTAACTACTATTGAAAACTGTGATTCTACGGTAGTGGTTAATGTAGAAGAATTAGAGAGTAGCTCTGAACCCTTACAACTTTCTGCTTGTAATGGGGACAGTGTTTTATACAATAGTACATTTATTCATCCGGGAGACAATATGACTTTTACCTTTACCAATTCAGTAGGATGTGATTCAGTTATTGAGGTGAGTGTTGAAGCCTTAGCTTTATATAATGATGATCTAGAACTTTTTGCATGTGAGGGTGAAACGGTAGAATTTAATAATCAACAATTGGCAGCCGGGACGATTACGCCGATTAATTTTACATCACAAGATGGTTGTGATTCCATCGTCACTGTTACGGTGACCGAAGTATTTGAAAGTACCTCTTTTTTATATTTCTCAGCATGCGAAGGAGATACTTATCCATATAATGGACAACAAATTCCACCAGGCAATACTATGGAGTTTACCTTTACCAATGTAGGAGGTTGTGATTCGTTAGTCACGGTAATTGTTGCAACATTGTTTAATTCCGAATCCTTTGTTGATCTGGAAGTATGCCCTGGCGAGACGATTCAATATAATGGGATCGAATTAGCGCAAGGTTTTGATGATACTTTTTTGTTCACGGATCAAAACGGATGTGATTCCATTGTTTATGTAAGTGTAGCAGCTTTTCCGGATTTTAGTTTTGATGTTGATTCAGAAGTAGCTTGCTGGAATGATGATAATGGAGCACTCACCATTACTAATGTAAATGGAGGAACAGGACCATTTTTATATTCGATAGATGGTGTGAATTTTCAGGACTCTGTAGAATTTAATAATTTAAATGGTGGAGATTTTAGTGTATCGGTTATTGATGATAATGGATGCACTCAAACCTTTGAGACTATTGTTGAAGAAACCGATCCTATAGAAGTTGTCGTAACAGTCCCTGAGGTGCCCTGTGATTTTAGTCCGGTTAGAATAGAATTGGAATTTTTATCTCAAAATACAGGAGAGTTAGCATATCAATGGAGTGATAGCAGTAGTCTGAACTACCTTGAGGTAGATACAGCAGGAGTGTATAGTGTAGAAATATCAAATGCATGTGAATCCGTTATTCAGACTTTTGATGTACAACTCGCGGCAGATGCTCGGGAGAATTATTTTTATGTTCCAAATGTTTTCTCTCCGAATAATGACGGCATGAATGATCGCTGGAAAATAATGCCACCTGAAAATATGGAGGTTCTATCCTTTGAATTGATGGTTTTTGATCGATGGGGAAATCATTTGAAAACTTTTGCCGGAATTGATGATTACTGGGATGCTTCCTTTAAAGGAGAAGAAATGAAAGCTGGCGTTTATGTGTATTGGTATCGGGCGACAGTTCTAAGTTGTGGAAGAAGATTAGAAGTCTTTGATAAAGGAGATGTAACAATAGTCAAATAGACTTTAGATTCTTGGTTTTCGGTCTTCGAAAAATAGATATTTCGAGGACCGAAGACTCTAAGTCAGTATTAAGTTTTTATAAATTATAAAATATCACTTTGCTTTTCGATAAAAAAGCAATAAATTGAAATATCTTTTCAGCTTACCTAGTCTGTATTTAGGATTTAACAACGTTTACCCTCGACGATTTTTACAATTTTGAACCATATTTCTATGAAAACGAAGATAGTCATAGCTATTCTTTTTGCGTTTCTATTCCATTTTTCTATTAATGCTCAGTATTTTATGACTGGTCCACCTCAACTCTGCGTTGGGGAATGTGGGTTTTTTAGCGTACTTGATGATAATGGTCATATTGTTACGGAGAATTTTGAATGGGAAGTTCAAGGAGTGCCAGGTGTAGAGATTGGTTCAAATTTTACTTGGTGTCCTACTGATACAGGTGATTATTTGGTGGCGTTTAGTGGATCCCAGGGAGGTATTCCAGATATCGTAGTTACGGTACTTCCTGCTTTAAATGATCCAGATATCATTTCCCTTTCCGGAGGATTTTGTATAGATGATTCTCTTTCTAATTGTGATCGAATATGTGAAAATTCAACAGTAACGTATACGACGGAGTTGAATAATCCTTCGGTGCCAATAACCTGGTCCGTGAGTGGAGCAGATAATTGGGTAGCTAATGGAAATGAAGTAACTGTGGACTGGGGAGATCCTGGACAAGGGTTGGTAGAAGTAGAAGTGGGAGAAGGTAGTGGAAACCCATTGACTTTTCATTGTAATCAGCTACTTGATTATGATGTGAATGGAACAGGTGGTGCCTGGACCGTTACGATCGCCGGATTGAATGGAGGACCTTATTTTGTGGAAGCGGTAAATGCAGATGGTACAACATCGAATTTTATTACAGGATCAGGTACTGGAAGTTGGGGAGCAATGTTTGGTTTTAATACATTTACTGTAAAAGATATTTTTGGGAATGAGGCAAGCTGTGAATTACTTGTTGAAGAAGAAAAATGTATGTATTTGCAGCCCTATTTAACTGGTATGGATGAATGTATAAATTGTGATGCGAGCATTGAAGTAGAAGTTAATCCAATATCTAGTGCAGTAGCTCAAGCTAACCCACCTTATAGTTATCAATGGTCTACAGGAGAAACAACACAAATCATTTCTGGACTCTGTGAAGGTATCTATTCCGTAACAGTTACAGATGCCATTGGATGTACTGATGTGATGACTATTCCTCTCAATTGCCCCGTTCTACCTAGTTGTACAGCAACAAGTTCAGTTTGCGTTGATGTGTTAGAAATCCCGGAAGCTGCTTTCGAAACAAATCCACCATTGACCAATGGTGTCATTGAAATTTGTGAAGGGCAAACGGTCTTTTTTAATAACCTAACAAATGGAGGTTTCAATTATACCTGGGATTTTGGAACAGGTGTTTCTTCTTCGCAGGTAAATACCGAACATACCTATCTTTCTGCTGGAACTTATGAAGCTGTTTTGATTGCTCGAAATGATTGTTTTTGTAGTGATATCGATTCTGTGACGATAATCGTAGAAGAGTCCATCACTCCAGAAATAGATTGTTCAGGAACAATTTGCCCTGGCGAAGAAATTACCTATACCTCGAATGCGGATTGTTCTACTTTCTTTTGGAATATAAGTTCCAATGGAACCATCATTAGTGGCGGTGGAACAAATGATGATTTTATAACAGTAGATTGGGGAGCAGGTCCCGAAGGAATAATTGAACTTTCTGTCGATGACTGTAATGGTGATTACTGTGTTCAAACTCTTTTTGAAAATATTCCAATCATAGATGATAATGCACAAATACGAGGACCAGAACGAGTTTGTAAAGGTGCAGAAGTAATTTATTCCATGCCTGCCTATGCAGGGACAGAATTCGTGTGGACCGTGTCAAGCTTTGGAACAATTACGGAAGGGCAAGGGACGAATGAAATTACGGTGCAATGGGCGAATGAAGTAACACCGGATCAACAGTTGATTACTGTAGAATATGAAAGCTGTTATTTAGGTTGCGGTGGTCAGGATGAATTAGAAGTTTATATTTTAAATGAAGTATTTGTTGAAGGACCTATCGAAGCATGTCCGGATGGAATGAGTACTTACATTTGTCGGACACCACTTGGGAATATTGTTCAGGCAGACTGGACGGTTTTAGATAATATGGGAACGGTCATTGCTTCTTCGGCTTCAGCTACTCCGGATTTCGACATAAACTGGAACTTTGGAAGTGGCACTTATACCGTTTTTGCAGAAGTATTAAATCCTACTAGTTATTGTATTGATAATTTTTCTGTTTTTGTAAAGGTAGAACAACCAACCCCATTGCCATTTACTATTACCGGAGCAACAGATATTTGTCCGGGAGTAAATTATACCTACACTGGAAATTCATCAGGAACTCAATTTGATTATACCTGGTATGTAAGCAATGGTGGAACGAATTATATTTTAAATGGAAAAAACGTCAATATTATTTGGGCAGCAAATCCACCTTATGAATTACAGTTAACACAAACAAACCTCGAAGGGTTTTCTTGTGAATCAGAAGCCATTTCAATGGTACCTAATGCTTTTGATGCTGTGACCTTGTCTGGAAGTCAAACAGCTTGCCTTGAAGAAATTAGAACATATATAGCCAGTAACTTAGAAAATGTTGATTACGAATGGGAGATTACTCCAGGAGATGCCGGTAGTATTATTGGAGGTGAAAACACCAATGCCGTTTTAGTTCAATGGCATAGTCAGGGAACCTGGAATATAGAAGTTTCGGTTTGTGGCTCATCAGATGTTTTACCGGTTACCGTCAATGAAAGACCAAATCCTGTTCCCGTTTTTTCACCTGTCTGTCCTGGTCAAACAACTTCGGTTTCCACGGCTCAATCTTACACAGCTTATGAATGGCGAAACGAAAATGGGGGCTTGGTTTCCAGTAGTTCAACAGCGAATTTAGGGACGGGTTATTTTGAAGTAATTGTTACAGATAATAACGGTTGTACCAATAATGAAACGTTTTTTATACCAGAAAATCCACAACCAGATGTAACGATTTCTACACCTAATTTTGGAACCTTTTGTTTGCAAGGAGGTTCAATGACATTGTTTGCTTTAGAAACGAGTTCCGGGACATTAGATTATGAATGGTTTTTAAATGGAACGCCTTTCGGAACGAATAGTTCTTCGCAAGTGGTTTCACAAGAAGGTGTTTATAATGTCGTTGTTACGGATATGAATGGCTGTACGGCGACGTCCAATTTACTTGGTTTAGATTGTAATGAAATACCCGGAAATTCTACCTGTAATTTTAATGGTCAAGTTTCTTTTGACATGGCTCAGGGAGCTTTCTGTAACGAAAGTATTTTTACAAACACCTCCGTTGGTGAAATACCAAATAGTTGGAATTGGGAATTTGTAGATATTATTAATGGAAATATTACAAGTAGTAGTTTAGAAAATCCATCCATTACCTGGACGAGCGCAGGTTTTAATATTGTAACACTTTTTGCTGCTTTTCCATCTTTAGATGATCCAGGAGTAAATTGTTGGGAAGGAGCAATAGTCTTTGATACTGTTCCCGTCGTGGCAGACTTTGTACATCAAGGTATTTGTGCGAACCAGGCTGTTTCGTTTATAGACATTTCTTCTTTTATTCCGCAGACGACTATAAGCAATTGGATGTGGGATTTTGGAGATCCTTTAAGTGGGGTGAATAATACCTCTGCTGCACAAAATCCTTCACATGTTTACAGTACAGGTGGAAACTATACCGTCACTTTAACCATCACCGATCAAAGTGGTTGTATATCTCAAAAGGTGGAAGTTATTGAAGTACTGAATCCTCCGCTCGCATCTTATACAATACCTACAGCGAGTTGTGAAGGGGCCTCTTTGTTTTTTGAAGCGGTTGGAAACTATACCAATATATCCTGGGATTTCGGTGATCCGGCAAGTGGTGCAGCCAATACCTCAAGTATCGGAGCAACCTATCATGTTTTTTCCAATCCGGGCGTATACAACGTAACCCTTACAGTTCGAAATATTTTTGGTTGTATTGAAACGGTTACAGAATCGGTTACGATTGATGCAAATAATTTAAACGGGATAATTAATGTCAATCCAGGAACCGAAGTTTGTGAAGGGGATTCTGTTGTATTAACCGCTCCATTAGCAGATGCTTATGACTGGTCAAATGGTTTGCAAACGCAAGCGATAACTGTTTTTGAAGCGGGTGATTATGAAGTGACAATTTACGATGCACAGGGATGTGGTTATTCACCGCCTCAGGTAGTGATCGATTTAATTCCAGCGCCACAAGGTCAGATCACCGCCGTTGAATATAATGAATATGATCAACCGATAAATTTTTTCTATGATAGTTATGAAACCTGTTTTGGGGATGATGTCTATTTAGAAGTTACGGATAATTCTAATTATGATTATCAATGGCAGGATGGACAAACCACCACTCAGATTTCTTATACAGAAGATAAAGAAAATTTACTCGAAGTTGGAACACATACTTTTGAAGTAGTAATAACCGACTTAACGACAGGTTGCACCAATACGATTGGACCTTATACGGTCACCGTGCATCCTGTTCCGGAGAATGTAATCATTACCTCCATGCCTTCGGCTCCTGTTTGCGAAAATACACCAACGGTAATGAGTGTTTCCAGTCCTGATCCAAGCTATATTTATATTTGGAATACTGGCGAAGTTGGTACCTCAATAAATACTTTCTATGCTGGAGATTATTTTGTCAGAGCGATTAATCAATTTGGTTGTGAAGCAGAGAGTAATACCTTAGAAATCATTGCCGGTCCAAATATAGATTTGATTCCATCCGGCTGTCATGCACGATGTAATCCTGATACGATGTGTTTGCCACCTGTCTTAGGTGTCTCTTCCTTTCAATGGTATTTTGAAGGATCTCCGCTCCCTCCACCAGACGGAAACGATCCGAACTTTATAGCCATGGAAAGTGGAGAATATTATGTCGAGATGATTAGTGTTGATGGTTGTGTAACGATCTCTGATATACTTACGCTGGATTTATACGATGGCTTTGGTTCTGTTCAGGGGAATGTTTATTTCGATGTAAATGGAAACGGAGTTATTGATGCAGCGGATACACTTATGAATGGGATTCCGGTCATTTTACAAAATGGAGGTGCGAATATCGATACCCTAATTTCTAATCAAATTGGATCCTTTTCTTTTTCAAATATACTATCAACAGATTATGAGCTAATAGTTGATGCTTTAAATCTACCGCCGTATATGACGGCAATTATTAGTCAGGCTCCTGCACAATTAGTCGGTTGCGATGATGAAGAAATGGTTGAGTTTTTAATACAACTAAACTGTCCGGTAATTAATGAGGCACT
>CAYXQH010000252.1:0-8171 GCA_964467425.1 uncultured Saprospiraceae bacterium | reverse complement strand
GTTCCATCATTAACGGTATTATCGAGCGTCGTTAAATCAAAAGAGTTAGTTCCAGTTCCATCATCACAAGCCTCATCGGAAGCAGTGTTTGCAGTTGGCTGCGCTTCTAGCGAAAGTGTAATTGCCACGATAGCAGAGTTACAGTTTCCATTGGAAACGACTGCATAAACAGTGGTAGCTCCAGAATTAAAATCAGTTGGATCCGGGATTGCGGTAGAAGCAGCCGGATCAGAAAACCAGGAGACGGCATTTGTACTACCATCATTGACGGTATTGTCAAGGGTCGTTAAATCAAAAGAGTTAGTTCCTGTTCCATCATCACAAGCTTCATCGGAAGTGGAGTTTGCTACGGGAGCAGCTGTTATTGTTAAGGTTATAGCTACAGTCTCAGATTCACAGAATCCATTGAATACCGTAGCGTACACGGTAATGTTTGTTGCGGTGTTAAAGTTTGCAGGATCTGGGATAGAAGTTGTTCCTGTAATATCAAAATACCAATTAACGGTCATCCCGCTTCCATTATTAACGGTATTGTCCAAGGTTGTTAAATCAAAAACAGCGGGTCCCGTTCCATCATCACAGGCTTCATCAGATGCAGTATTTGCTGTTGGATTTGGGTTGATAGAAAGTGTAATTTCAACAACCACTGATTCACAAGCTCCATTGGATACTGTTGCATAAACACTTCCTCCTCCAGATATAAAATTAGTTGGGTCAGGAATCTCTACGGTTCCTGCCATATCGAGATACCAAATAACGGTTTGACCTGTTCCATTGTTAACTGTATTATCTAAAGTAGTTAAATCAAAACTTGCAGATGCTGAACCATCATCACAAGCGGCATCATTAGTTGGAGTAGCCGTTGGGGCAGGGGAGACCGTTAAGTTAATTTCTACAGGAGCTGTTGAGCATACTCCATTAGAAACAGTTGCCCAAACAGAACCTCCACTGCTTGTATAGTTGGTTGGATCTGGAACAGCAATATTTCCCATGTTATCAAGAAACCAGGAAACCGGATTGCCAGAGCCATTGTTTACTATAAAGTCTAAGGTCGTAAGATCAAAAGTAGCATTACCATTTCCATCATCACATTCATTGCCATTGGCTGGGTTTGCAGTTGGACTTGGATTTACACTTAGAGAAATAGTAACAATCGTACTTGGGCATGAACCATTGTCAACGATAGCATAGACGTTTCCACCTGTGGTCACGTGATTCGTTGGATCAGGTATTTGAATATTTCCAGTCGGATCTGAATACCAGATGACGGCATTCCCAGTTCCTCCATTCACGATTATATTTAGTGTGGTCAAATCAAATGTAGCAAAACCTCCACCTTCATCACATCCTTGGTCAGAAGTTGAATTAGCAGTGGGAGCTGGATTGACGGTTAAAATAATTGAAACAGTTGAGGATTCACAAATACCGACAGAAACCGTCGCAAAAACAGTAGTTGATCCAGTAATGAAATTAGTCGGATCGGGAACTTGGGAAGTACCTCCTGCGTCAACATACCAGGTTACAGGATTTCCTGTTCCATTATTGATAGTGTTGTCTAAAGTAGTTAAATTAAATGTTGCCGTTCCACCTCCTTCGTCACAGGCTTGATCTGTTGTTGGGCTTGGAGTAGGTGTGGTATTTACAACGAGGCTAACCGCTACTGGATCAGAATCACAATCGCCTTGAGTAGTTGTAGCATAAACAGTAGCTGTTGAAGAAGAATAATTTCCCGGATTTCCAATTGGCGAAGTAGTTGCCATGTCTGAAAACCAATTGACCGTATTTCCATTTCCTCCATTAACTGTATTATCTAATGAAGAAAGATTAAAAGTTGCTTGACCACTTCCATCATCACATTCTTCGAGTGGACCAGCAGGATTTGCATTTGGTGTTTGTTGAATATCAAAGTTTAGAGGAGTAGGATCAACAGTGCCGGCACAACCAGCATTGTCTGTCATTGAAAGCAGGGTAATCGTTATATTATTTCCAATAAAATCCGGAATAGTCAATGTATTGGTAATGGGGTCATAATCTGGAAGTAAACCATCCACGCAAACCGTTAGGTTAAGTACAGTAGTAGGCATGTCCACATCAAACTGCCAGTTGTTTACAAATGGTGGAAAATCTAACTCCATGCCTACATCATATGGCGCTTGCCCTCCAGCAATGGTAACTGTTATATCAGAACAATTGCCTGTACAAATGACTCCACCTCCGGTAATACTAGCACTCCCGCCACTTCCTGTCAAGTTAATAGTTGCATCTCCGCCAAAATTTGAAAAGACAGGACATCCATTTATATCTGTAACAGAAACCAATGAAAAAGTTGTAGTGGTTGAAACAGAAACGTTTTCTGTATGACCATTATTAATACTTCCTAAAGTAAGCTGGGTCGTCCCATCTGTATAAACCACATTGAATGGACCTCCAGTCGTTGGTAGGTTAAATGTCAAAATATCATTGACCGTTCCGCATCCACTACAGATCGAACAATCAATAGACATACCACTTTGGTCAATAGGAATAGAAGCCGGAGGAGGTGAATTATTATAGTCTGTACAATTAGTATAAGTTGTCCAATTAGTTGGGTCTCCAATTAGATTGATCCATTCCAATTGAGTGGTCGCTGTAGTCGGTCCAGTATAGTTTACATAATTTGTTGTACCGCTTGTTGGATTCATAAAATAACAAGGATCAATATGAGGATGAAGATTGGATTGTTGGGTAGAGCCATCTGCGCTCCAGATGGTTCGGGTATTAAATCCATAAAGTATTTTCCCTTCATAAGTTGCATCATGCTCTCCCGTCTCTCCCATATTATTCCACGTCCCGGCTGTCATGATAAAGAGTTGATCTCCTCCAGAGTTAAAGTTTATTGTTCGGTTTAAGGTAGAAGGTACATTGATGTCAGTTATAGTCCAACCTGGATTAGCCGTTTGGGTAGCTGCTAGATTATTGTCAAAGGTTATTGAAAAAGAAGTACCTGCTGTAATTGTACCGCCGGTTCTAACCAGGCTATAAGTTCCTTCCGAATCGCCCCAACGCATTGATATTAATCTTTCCCAACCATTGTCGGTAACGTCAATTTGAGTATTGTTTACGATATCCTTGAAAGCAACGAAAGTAATAACGTCTTCACCGGAGGATCCACCACAATTGAAGTTATTGGCATTCACCCCTAGAATAGCAATATCACCACCTTCAAGATCTGTCTGAGCATTCAAAGAAGGAGAGCAAATAAATACTAAAAGCAATAAAGTTATAAGGGTAGGGACATAAGAATGAATCCCAAAAAAAGTACGGCTTGTGTAAGTTTTGAGTTTTTGCATCTTAAATTGAGGAATTGTTAAGGGGGAGTATAATCGCTTCTACCTCCAAAAATACGATTTTTTGAGGTATATTTCTCATAAATATGGTGTTAAGAATAGGTAAATTTTTATGGAATGCTGGAATGGTTTCGAAAGGCGAAAAGGAATTCTTTATTTTAAGTAAGAAACTATATTTTTGCAAAATGGGTTAATAGCCATAAAAAACCTTTAATAATGGGTTTTTAGGTATAAAAACCAATTTTCAAACCTTCAAAAATTAGAAATGCAACAACTTAGTGAACAGGAAATTGTACGTAGAGAAGCATTACAATCTATTCGGGATTTAGGTGTAGATCCTTTTCCAGCTGAAAAATTTGACGTTAATTTTCGATCTGCAGATTTTACAACGGATCAGTTTAGATCACAATTGACCAAGGAGATTGAAAAAATAAAGGATATAGGACCTGCTAAGGCTGATCAAATAAAGGAGATTTTGTTGCAAAATAAATTTCGAATTGCTCAAATTTTAGAGTTAGACGAATTTAAAGCTTTTGGCTTTTCTGATACGGTTGAATTTGATGCAGGGCTAAATAGAAATCCCGAAAATCTAGAAGAATTTTTAGGTGGGCTACGAGTAAATGCAATGGGTGCTTACAACCCGGCTGCAATGCCAATAGTTAAAATTGCCGGACGTTTTATGGGGCAGCGTGGAGCCTTCGCTCAATTGCAAGATGGAGAAGGAAGAATTCAGGTCTATCTTGGCAAAGGAAATATTGGAGCAACAGAGGAAGAACAGGCAACGAATAAAACCATTATTAAAAAACTATTACACATTGGTGATTTTATAGGTTTGGAAGGAGAGCTTTTTTCTACCCAAACAGGAGAAGTAACCTTACGTCCGAAAGCATTTAAGTTTTTAGGAAAATCTATCCGTAATCTTCCTGTCGTAAAAAGAGATAATGAAGGGAATGTTTACGATGCATTTACAGATCCTGAACAACGATATCGTCAGCGTTATGTTGACTTGACCGTGAATCCGGAAGTGAAAGATGCTTTTCTAAAAAGAACAAAAATCATCAATACCATGCGATCCTTCTTTAATGAGCAAGGATGGTTGGAAGTCGAAACACCAATTCTTCAACCCATTCATGGAGGTGCTGCGGCGAGACCTTTCGCGACGCATCATAATACACTAGATATGCCTTTATATTTGCGGATTGCAAATGAGCTGTATCTTAAGCGATTAATCGTTGGAGGTTTTGACGGTGTTTATGAATTTGGAAAAATGTTTCGGAATGAAGGTATGGATCGAACACATAATCCTGAATTTACAGCAATGGAAATTTATGTAGCCTACAAAGATTATGTATGGATGATGGAAATGGTCGAACAACTATTGGAGAAAGCTGCTGTTGCCGTAAATGGAACTTCCGAAGTAGAATACGATGGTAAAAAGATTAATTTTCAAGGACCATACGAACGCTTAAGTATGTATGAGTCTATTCAAAAATATACCGGAATTGATGTTTCTGAAATGGATGAAGAGGGGCTTAGAAAAGTTTGTAAAGAAATGCATATCGGAGTCGATGAGAGTATGGGGAAAGGGAAATTAATCGATGAGATTTTTGGTGAAAAAGTAGAAGATAATTTAATTCAGCCTACCTACATTACAGATTACCCGATTGAGATGACGCCATTGGCAAAAAAACATCGGAGCAAAGAAGGATTGGTAGAACGGTTCGAATTATTTATAAATGGAAAAGAAATTGCGAATGCTTATTCCGAGCTTAATGACCCTATCGATCAACGCGAACGATTTGAAGATCAATTAAAATTGGCAGAGCGTGGTGATGATGAAGCAATGGTATTAGATGAAGATTTTTTAAGAGCTTTGGAATATGGAATGCCTCCAACATCCGGATTAGGTATTGGTATTGATCGACTCACCATGATGTTGACCAATCAATACAGCATACAGGATGTGTTGTTTTTTCCACAAATGAAGCCAGAGACTAAACAGGTTGTAAAAGAAGAAGAAATAGGGGAGTAAATAAAAAGGATTATTTAAGAATGTAATTTTTTAAACTTCAATCAAAACAACTATTTATGAAAACGATGAAATTTGCTTATTTATTAATGGGTTTCGGCTTGTTTTTCTTTAGCTCCTGTGGAGGAGACTCTCAAACAGCGGAGGAAAAAGCAGCGGAAGAAATTTCAAAAGCTACGGAAGGTTTGGCGGAGACCTTAGGAGGTGCAGCTAAAGATGTAGAAGGGGGACTGGCAGGAGCCTTAAGTCAATTAGAATCTGCTGTGGAAGATTTGTCCGATGAGAAAGTGGCGAAAAAGAAACCATTGAATTTTCGAAAATTAAAAGAAATACTTCCAGAGTCTGCTTCTGGGTTTACAAAAACTAAAACAAGTGGAGAGTCCACCGGAATGGCGGGATTTAGTATTTCAACTGCTAAAGCTAAATACGAGAATGAGGACAAAAAGATAGATGTGGAAGTAATTGATGCTGGTGGAGTAGGGATGGCAATGATGGGGTTAGCTGGCTGGTCGATGATCGAAATCGATAAAGAGTCAGATGATGGCTTTGAAAGAACGACAACCTATGAAGGAAATAAAGCCTTTGAAAAATGTAGAAAGACCCGCTGTGAATTTTCGATCTTTGTTGCCAATCGGTTTGTGGTAACCACTAAAGGTAGAAATGTCGAAATCGAAGATTTGCATAACATTGTTAATGCGATCGGAATCAAAACACTGGAAGGGATGAAAGATCAGGAAGGTTAAGCATCAACTTATTTTATACTTTTCAAAAAAAAGGCTTGTTCCAAAATGGAGCAAGCCTTTTTTAATACGACTAAAATTTCGCATTTTTTTAAATCAAACGAAACTTTCACAAACTACTCCCGTATTTTTTAATAATAAGATCGCATTTTAACTCTTCGCAAATTAAGCGATCATATAACCCCAAAATATTTTTACAGTATTCCACCAACCGATTGATAAAAATTCCATTAACCGATTTTAAGGCTAATAATGATATAATTATGGCCTAAGTATTTTTGGATAGTCCAGTCCATTATTTCTTAATCTGTTTGATTAAGGACTAATAGGCTATTGTTTTAAAGCCCCTGATAAAACGCAGGCGCCGTCTCAAAACTGATAATTATGAACACATCAATTCCTTTCTTAGCAGGAATGCTTGGTTGTATGCTTTTAGGTGTATTTATACCCCATCAAAGCTTTGCTCAATGTAGCCTTGTCTGTAATCCCTCCGTTCAGGTTTCATTGGATGCTAACTGTCTTGCCCATGTTCAAGCAGATGATATTTTAGAAGGTAGTAATACTTGCGTTGGTCCTATGCTTGTAGAAATCTATGATCTCAATGGCAATTTGATTCCCTCAAACCCTTTTGTAGACGGAACTTATGTTGGTCAGGTATTACCCGTAAAGGTAATTGATCAGACCACCGGGAATTTTTGCGAAAGTTTCATTGACATTAGAGATTATATAAAACCTGAAATTACTTGTTCTAATATTAATCTGACTTGTAACGCATCTACCCATCCTGATGATATTGGTTTTGCACAAGTGACGGATAATTGTGATACGAATCCTGTTCTTTCTTTCTCCGATCAGTTAAGTAATCCGGACTGTGACCCCAATGCAGTGCAAATAATTACACGTACCTGGACAGCAGAAGACGCAAGCGGGAATACCGCAATTCCTTGTGTACAAACGATTACACTTAACCGTCCCGTGATCGCAAATATTCAATTCCCAGCTAATAAAGATGATGTAGAAAGCCCTTCATTGGATTGTGTAAATCCGGATACTTCACCCACTAATACAGGCTATCCAACCTTAAATGGATTTGATCTGATCGATGGAACAATTTGTGAATTATGGGTAATGTATACAGACTCTGATCCGCTTCCCGGATGTGAAGGAACCTTTTCTATCCTACGTACCTGGACTATTAATGAAGAATGTACTAATAATGCGGTTTCTGAAGTCCAGCTGATAAAAATTAAAGATACACAGGGACCTGTCATAGATTGTCCAAACGATATAACAGTGAATGCTACTTCAACAACCTGCTCAGGATATGCTTTTATCCCACAAGCAGTAGTAAGCGATAATTGTTCTTCTAATTCGAATATTAGCATAACTATTCTTGATGCAAATGGATCTTCTGTTATTCCGAATAGCACGGTGTATCTTCCTGTTGGGATTCATGCTTTTACCTATACCGCAACAGATGCTTGTGGAAATTCTAATGATTGTACTTTGAATGTAACAGTTGATGATGGGGTAAACCCAGTGGTGATTTGTAATTCATTTACAACGGTAGCTCTTGGAAGCGCTGGTACCACCTTCGTTCCGGGAAGTACTTTTGATGATGGAAGTTATGATAATTGCGGACCGATTACTTTCTTAGCAAGAAGAATGGATAACCCAAATTGCCCAGGAGATGACGCTTCTTTTTTTGATACGGAGGTTCCTTTTTATTGCTGCGATGTTGGAGATACGATTATGGTAGAAATGATGGTGGAAGACGCCATTAATCGACTCTCGAATAGTTGTATGGTAGAAGTAATTGTTCAGGATAAATTAAATCCAACTATCACTTGCCCTTCAGATATAACATTGGATTGCACTACCTATATACTTGATCCTTCCGTGACAGGAGAACCAATAGTTTTTGATAATTGCGAAGTAGCTGATGTAAGCTATGTAGATTCTACAGACCTTAATATTTGTAATGTAGGAATGGTATTTAGAACATGGACCGTCGAAGATCGAGAACGAGGATGACGGTTTGTTGATCGTCGACGACGTGTTCAGCTCTGGACTGAC
>CAYXQH010000251.1:0-8186 GCA_964467425.1 uncultured Saprospiraceae bacterium | reverse complement strand
GGATCACATCGGTTTTTTCCTAAAGATAATGCTGTAAATTATTCTGAAGTCATTTTGCTTTCTAAAATGAAAATTGGAAGTTTCGTTTCTTCTAATGGTGGATTAGTCACAAGCGTAGAAGACATTCAATTAGATTTTCCAGCCAATAGCATTATCCAGTCAAATGGTGAATCTTATGAAGGTGAAGTGGAGGTATATGCACGTTTTATTGACCCCACTGCACAGAATATCAATGAAATTATGCCGGGTGATTTGCAAGGTGTTGATATGGAGGGTGAAGAAGTAGCCTTAGGTTCGTTTGGTATGATGGCGGTAGAATTAGAAAGTACAAGCGGTGAACTTTTGAACTTAGGAAATAACCTTAATGCTACATTGACTTTTCCTGTTCCCGATGAACTCATCAATAATGCACCTGCAGAAATTCCGCTTTGGTATTTCGATGATTCATTCGGCATTTGGGTGCAGGAAGGGAAGGCAACTTTACAAGGAGATACTTATGTTGGAGCGGTTGCTCATTTTTCATTTTGGAACTGTGATTACCCCTATCCTATAGTAGAATTATCTGGACAGGTTTTGAATGAGGATGGAACTCCATTTGCTTTTGCCCAAGTTGTTCTTACAATGTCAAATGGCTTTGCTGGTACAGGCTACACAGATGGGAATGGTTTCTTTTCTGGAAAAGTACCCGAGAATGAATCGTTTACTTTGGATTTATACAGCCTGTATTGGAATTGTATTTCGTCATTGCATACAGAAGAAATAGGACCTTTTACAGAGGATACTGAAATTGAAGTGATCACAACTGGACAGCCGGGTATGTATGCTCTTAGTGGAGATATAGTAAATTGTGATAACCAGCCGATTACGAATGGCTTGGTTGAAATCACACTTGACAACCATACCTATGATCTTTATGTTGACGATGGAAGCTTTTCTGTGATCTTACATGATTGTGATAATATAGAAGAGATAACCGCAGTGGCCATTAATTTTGACGACTTACAAGAAAGTTCAGTTTTAACATACACGCTTACAGATCCACTTGATCTAGGAACAATAGCTGCCTGTGGCAATGTCTTATCAGAATATTTGATTGTCGAAATTGATGGTGTAACAACCACATTTAATGATCCTCGATTTGTTGCTTACCCTGGAGCAGACAGTACTTTTTTGGATGCATATATACTTGGGCCAAGTTATAATTTTAATATATCGATGAATGAAATTACTGGAGTTGGAACCTATCCGGGAGAAGATATTAATTTTGGATTCGCCTATCTACCGATAAGTAATGGTCTATTTGCCACCTTGGAATGTGGTAATAATACTACTGGAAATGACTGCGGATTTAATGATTTGATTATTACAGAATTCGGAGCAATAGGAGAAAATGTCATCGGTACCTTTAGTGGAGAAAGTGAATTTTATACTAGTAATCAGGCAATGGTTACGCTTCCATATACCGCATCGTTTAAAGTGAAACGAGAATAGCTCATTTTTCAACAACTTTTATATAATATTGTTTTTGGCGACAGGGTAGTGAAAATCTATCTTGTCGTTTTTTTTTTTGAAAAAAATGAACATCCTTGCAGCGAAATGAAAACCACTCGGATTATACAAGTGTAAGAAGTTTAAAAGGCTTGCAAAAGAGCGAACCTCTTTTTATAGAAACTACATTGTTTGCACAATGACAGCAGAAAATAATAACGATATTATTTTCGACCTCAGAAGCTGAGCTAAATTAATTTTTCAACAATTTTTATTGCTTTATTTATTGTTTGGTTATCAGTATAAAAATATTTATCTCGGCTTCTGATTTTTTTAGAAAAGCTAAAACTATTTTAATTATTTAAAGAAATTTCATAATGAAAAAATTAACCTTATTAAGTTTATTGTTCCTTACCTTATTTGCATGTAGACAAGATGTTGAGGATACTTTATCTTCAGAGACTTCTCAAAATGATCCTACGATAACGATCATTGATTACAATCCTGAAATTATTGATGTAACTGCTACCTTATTTGGTACCGTTTACGATGAGTTAAATAATACAGTCGCTGGTGCTACCGTAAGATTAGGTAGCAATAATCAAATTACAGATGACGATGGCCGTTTTGTTATTAAAAATGTAACTATGAACCAAGCCGGTACTTTTGTTGAAGTGATAAAAGACGGTTATTTCCCAGGTTCACACCGATTTTTCCCAGAAGATGGGTCTACTAATTTTGCAACGATTACTTTATTAGAAAAAACGAACACAGGCAGTTTCATTTCCTCTGATGGTGGTTCAGTTACAGGAGAAGGTGGAATTAAAATGGACTTTCCTGCAAATAGTGTAGTGAAGGCCAATGGAGAAACATACAATGGAACCGTTGAAGTTTCTGCAAGATGGTTAAATCCTGCAGCAAGTAATATTGAGGCGATTATGCCTGGTGGACTTCAAGCTGTAAATACACAAGGAGAAGAAGTAGCCTTAGCTTCTTTTAGTATGATGGCTGTTGAATTAGAAAGTGATGCTGGAGAATCATTGAATTTAGGAAATGATTTAAAAGCTACCTTGACCTTTCCTGTTCCAGCAGAATTATTAGGCAATGCACCAGCTGAAATTCCACTTTGGTATTTTAGTGAAGATTATGGTATCTGGATTCAGGAAGGAACTGCAACTTTACAAGGAAATACTTATGTTGGTGATGTTGCACATTTTTCCTTTTGGAATTGTGATGCACCGTTCCCTTTAATTAAATTGACTGGACAGTTGGTTAGTGCAAATGGAAATCCGTTGCAATATATGAGTGTTGAATTAACGGTTTTATCTAGCGGTATTACGCGAGCTGGTTGGGTAAATAGCCAAGGTGTATTTAGTGGAAAAGTACCAAAAGATGAAGAATTTGAAATGAATGTATCCCACACATTGAACAGTTGTATTGCATTTACTCAAAATATTGGACCATTTTCGGTTGATACAGATTTAGGAACAATTACTGTGAATGACCCTGCTGTAGTAGATGTCACCGGTAACGTAACTAATTGTGCAGGGGCAGCGCTTACCAATGGTTGGATAGATGTAACTGTAGGAGATAGTACAAATTACTCTTATTACATTACTGATGGGAATGTGAATATGGCATTCTTTAATTGTGAAAATGAAACAGAGATAACAGTTGTTGGTGTAAATTTAACGGACTTGGAAATGAGCGATCCCGTTACTTATACGATCTCTAATCCAATGGATCTTGGAACGATCTCCGCATGTGGAACACCGCTTACAGAATATTTAATATTTACAGTAGATGGATTGACGACTACTTTTTTAAATCCTTGGCATTCTATAGGTAATGATTCTATAAGTGTTGCCGGTGAAGGTGGACAGGGTAATCAGGTAGGATATGTCGATGTCCGTTTTGAAGGAATAACTGCTCTTGGTACCTACCCGGGAAGTGTAGTTTATAACGCTACTTTCTCTGTTGAAGGCAGTACTGAATCACTTTATTTATCTTGCTTTGATGCTGCGGGTAATCCTAATGACTGTGATTTCTTTGATGAGGTGGTTATTACAGAATATGCCGCCAATCCGGGAGAGTTTATGGTTGGTACCTTTAGTGGAACTGGAAGTTTTAATACACAAGATTCAACAAGTGGTCCGCTGGTTTTACCTTTTACCGGAGCATTTAGCGTGGAAAGAGACTAGAAAGCTGGTATTAATTAGCTTTTAAACAGAAAAAAAACCTTTGATTTACCAAAATCAAAGGTTTTTTTTTAGGAATTATTTTTGTAATAAATTGATAATCAGGTTTTTATATAAAAAATGATATTTTTTTCAAAAAAAATGAAAATAATTGCAGCGAAAACGATTTTTAAAGGATTATAAAGATAACAACATGATTTAAGCTGAAACTAAAACTATTTTATTACAACCCGGGTAGAGGTGGATGGGTTTTTTAACATAAACAATACGTTCATTTTAGAAAATTTATTCATCTCTTTCCTATTTTTGATTAATCGACCTTTCAAAAGATATTTTAAATATTAAAAAATGAAAAAATTAACTTTACTAAGCCTACTATTTTTGACGCTTTTTGCTTGTAGGAATGATGTTGACGAAACCTTATCATCAGAAGAAACTACGACTCCACCTATTATTACCATTTCAGATTATGAGCCAGAAGTAATAAATGTTACAGCTACCTTATTTGGTACTGTGTTGGATGAAGCTGGAAATGCAATTAGTGGTGCTTCTGTTAGTCTTGGAAATAATGCTAAGACAACAGATGATGGTGGCCGTTTTGTATTTAATGATGTAACAATGAATTCTGAAGGAACATTCGTTGAAGTGATTAAAAATGGATACTTCGAAGGCTCTGATCGATTCTTTCCTCAGGAAGGATCAGTTAATTATACAACGATCACATTATTGGCGAGAGAAAATTCAGGAAACTTTGTTTCCTCGGATGGAGGCGTGATTACTACGAGTGATGGTGTTAGTTTGGACTTCCCTGCGAATAGTGTAGTGAGTTCTAATGGAACAACTTATGAAGGCGAAGTTGAAGTATATGCTCGTTGGATTGATCCTACAGCTGAAAACCTTCAGGAAATTATGCCTGGTGGCTTACAAGGAATTTCTGAACCTTTGGATGGATCTTCCGGAGATTTGGAAGAAGTAGCACTTGCTTCTTTTGGTATGGTCGCTGTAGAAATTGAAAGCCCAAGCGGACAATCTTTAAATCTTGGAAATGATCTTAATGCAACAATAACCTTTCCTATTCCAGATGAATTAATTGGCAATGCTCCAGCTGAAATTCCACTTTGGTATTTTAGTGATACTTACGGAATTTGGGTTCGTGAAGGAACAGCTACGCTTCAAGGCAGTAATTATGTCGGTGAAGTAAGCCACTTTTCATTTTGGAATTGCGATGCTCCTTTCCCTTTGGTTGAATTACAAGGGATGGTGGTAAGTGAAGATGGAAACCCAATTCAAGGAGGGTACGTTAGAATAACTATCGTTTCTAGTGGTTGGTCAGCATGTGGATGGATAAATAGTGAAGGTGTTTTTTCAGGGAAAGTTCCAAAAAATGAAGAGCTGACCATTGAAATTTTACAAAATTATAATAGCTGTAGTGTTTATTCTGCCAATATTGGTCCTTTCTCGGATGATGTAGATTTAGGAACGATTACCGTTACAGATCCAACTGTTGTTGATATTACGGGGACTATTTTAAACTGTAACGGAGATCCATTAGAAAATGGCTGGGTAGAAATTACTTTAGGAGATGATACTTACACCTATTATGTTTCTAACAGTAATAATCTTTCTGTAGCATTGAATAATTGTGATGATGAGACAGAATTTACAATTGTCGCAGTAAATATTGATGATTTAGAACAAAGTGATGCAATAACCTATACTATTGCTGATCCTACTGATCTTGGAAATGTTAATGCATGTGGTAATCAACTGGCAGAATGGTTAAACTTGACACTTGATGGTGTGCAATCTACGTTTTTAGATGTAAGTTTTGTAATTGGAGGACCTGATAGCACTTTTCTTTCAGCAGGACTTCCTGGAACTGATTTTAATATTTATATGGGAATGGAAGATATACCTGGCCCAGGGACCTATACAGATATAGTTGACTTTGTGTCGATGTTTGCAGAGGCAAGCTCTGGAGCTGTAAGTATGCAATGTAATGGTCCTATTGGCGGATCGTGTGTGATTGATGAAGTAGTGATCACAGAGTTGGGTGCTGTAGGAGAAAATGTTATTGGAACATTTTCTGGATCTGCAGACTTTTTTGATAACATGCAACAAACCGTCAATTTATCCTTTACAGCAGATTTTCAGATAATTAGAGATTGATTTTAAAAAATAGGATTAAGTTTTGTTATTCGGTGCTAAATGCATCGAATAACAAAACATCCAAACCACACAGAACACCGACGAAATAAACCTCATAAAGCTAAGAAAAGCATAAAAAATAAAGCAAATTTGAAAAATTATTCACAACAAGAAATAATCCAGGGCTGTAAAAAGCTGGACGCGCGCTTTCAAAAAGCATTAGTCGTTCAGTTTTCAGGGCGCTTGATGGCAGTAAGTCGACGGTATACCCGCGACACTGAATCAGCTAAGGATATTCTTCAAGAATCTTTGATTAAGATTCTTAGAGCCATTCCTAATTATAAGGAACAAGGCAATTTTGAAGCTTGGTTGAAAAGGATTGTGATTAACACGGCACTTAAATTCTATGATAAAAAGAGTTTTAAAAATGAACTTTATACCATAGATAATCTTCCGGAGAAATCAGTTGATCCTTCTATTTATTCTAATATGGCAGCAGATGAATTAATGAGTATAATTAATCAGCTTCCGCAAGCTTACAGAACGATTTTCAACTTACACGCAATTGAAGGATTTAGTCATAAAGAGATTAGTGAAATGGTGGGCGTGGAAGAAAGTACCTCAAGATCTCAATTGACACGTGCAAGAGGTATGTTGAAAAAATATTTATCTAAAAATGAAAAAATCAGACTAAGAATATGAATGCTAATTTTGAAAAATACGCCAGAGAGCAATTGGGCAACCAAGAAGTTGAAGTGGATGTAGATGCACTTTGGGCTAATGTCGCTCCGCATGTAAAACCGGCAAATGGTTCTAGGAAAACCCTTTGGTACTTTCTCCTTGGACTTGCCGTAGGCTTGACTGGTTTTGCCTTGTTTTATGTAAATAATACTTCTGATAATGCAATTGCCGTTTCTAATAATACTATAAACTCAACGAATGATAAGACGACTACAATTGAGGTAAATACGAATGCTGCAAACGCAACGAATGTTTATAATGATACGCCGCAACAATTAACTACGAATCAAGAAGAGCAGGCAAATAAATTAAATGCAACGGAAACAACGGCAAACGCTGTTGAACAACAAGCAGGTCAATCTATTAAGGAAAAGACAACTAAAGAAGCAAAACAAAATACTGCTGGTTCAATAGCTTCAGATGATACGAATTGGAGTTTCCAGGATGCAAAACCATCAGATATCGGTAACAACTACACGATCACCAATGGGACAGGTATAAATGATTCAGATGTATTAAATAAAACTGTTGCGGTTGCTGATGGAGCTTTGGGAGTACAAGGATCGGCGATTCCTTCTAATGCCATTTCTACTCCTGTAAATGCATTTATGGCAGCTTCAAAAATTCCCGTTTTAATGCCTTCTCATCTGAATTCAGAAAAAGAACTTCCAGATAATTTTATGGATGGCTTTAAAATGATTGGAGCTAAGAAAGTACCTGCTGTAACTCAAAAAAGAAGAAGAGGATCTTTTCTTAGAGATCTTAGATATGGTATTGGTATTTACGGTGGCTTGAGTAGTTCAGCATCTGACTTAAAGGCTAAAGATGAATCAGCTCAAGAGTTTGTATTACTAAGAGCAACATCTGAAAAGCAATTAGAAACTATTCATCTTGGACTTAATGCTTTGATTGAAACAGAACAAGGCGTTTATTTACGAACTGGAATTGAATACAGTCGTATTGCCAGTCTTTTCTCCAGAACTTCTTCTCAAGTAAGCACTGATACTACTGAAGGTGTTATCGAATATCAAATTAATAGTATTACTGGTGATACAACAGAAATTCTAGGCGATGTTGTTAAGACCATAACGACTCAGTATAATAAGAAAACGTATAATTATTTCCATTTAATTGATGTCCCATTTATTCTGGGCTATAATTTTGGAAACTATGATGATACCTGGCGAATAGGAGTTGAAGCTGGAGTCTACGCAAATCTATTTGTTAAAAACAAAGGAGAAATTCCATTGGCTGATGACACTTTCTACAACCTAGGCGATGATAATTCAAAATGGTATAAAACTAATATCGGTATTAGTCCTTATGTAGGGGTCAGCGCATCCTATAATGTGAATCAAAATATTCAAGTTCACTTTACACCAAGCTTTAGATTTAATTCTGTGTTTTCAACAGATGCAAATCCGATTAAAGAGCAGCATGCTAGTTTAGGTGTACAAGCAGGTATCCGATTTCTATTTGACTAAAAGACATATATAAGAATTAGGCGGGAAATTTGTTGTAAAACTAATTACCTTTATGTAGGGAATACTAAATCAATTTGATTTAGTATTCTTTTTTTATAATACTATTTTCGTTTAAAATCTCATTATG
>CAYXQH010000250.1:0-8194 GCA_964467425.1 uncultured Saprospiraceae bacterium | reverse complement strand
TAGTGAAGACGCTATTTTAAATGTTACAAGTGGGACTCGTCCACAACCAACGATTTTAACGCCACAACAAGATGCTTTATACAAGGCAGGAGATATAATTAATTTTTCAGGAACCGGTTTTGATAATGAGGATGGGAGTTTAACAGCAGCGGCTTTCGAATGGCGAGCAGATTTCCATCATTTGGATCATGTTCACCCTGCGATGAGTTCCTTAGCAGGAGTAACAGAAGGTAGTTTCGAAGTGCCAAGAATAGGGGAGATCAGTGATGAAGTTTGGTATCGGGTTTATTTGACAGTAACGGATGCTGAAGGACTAAAACAAACAACTTTTCAAGATATTAATCCTATAAAAACAGCGATAGAGTTAAAAACAAATCCACCCGGTCTCAATGTAGTAGTGGATGGGAAAATCGAAACAACTCCCAGTACTTTTTTAAGCGTAGAAGGAATCCAACGATCTTTGGTTGCACCTTATACGCAAGAACGGAATGACTCTATTTTTATTTTTAAAGAATGGGAAAATGGTTCTGACGAAATATTAAGACAGTTCTTTGCTGAAGATACAGCTCCTTTACAAGCCATCTATGAAGGACGACCTATTGATGGTGGAACAGGTTTGATGGCAGAGTATTTTGATTATGTTGATGAAGATCCAAATTTTAATCAAAGCCCTAAAGAGACTCGAATCGACCCGGAAGTAAATTTCAATTGGGTACTATTTACACCCTATGAATGGTCTGTTGGAGTAGATTCTTTTTGTATCAGGTGGACTGGATCAATTATTCCATTGTTTGATGAGGAATATACGTTTCATCTAAATGCAGATGACGGTGTCCGGCTTTGGATTGATGATGTCTTGGTGATTGATCATTGGGTGCAATTAAATTTCCCAGAAGAATCTACGGGAACGTTTCAAATGCAGAAAGGACAATTTCATAAGATTCGTCTGGAGTATTTTGAGCAGAAAAATAATGCGATGGTGATTATGTCCTGGAGTAGCAATAGCCAACCGAAGCAAGTCATTCCACAAGGACAATTGTTTCCAGAAGTCTATACTGCAGAAAGCGAATTAACTACTTTGCTCTATCCTAATCCAACGGATGGTCCTTTATCTCTTCGAATAATAAGTAGAGATGCAAGTCCAATCACTTATTCTATTTTTGACCTATCAGGAAGATTGTTATACATTCGAGAATCAGAAATTACACGTTTGGTGACGAATACTTCTTTTGATGTAGCTGGACTAGACGCCGGAATGTATATCCTTCAACTGAAAGGAAACGGTATTAAAAAAGTAATTCCTTTTATGAAAAATTAAATTAAAATGACGACTAAAGACATATTAAAAGAACTTAAGACTTTCGGAAACGAAGGGACTAAAAAAATCTATTTAAAGCATGGGGCTGTTGAACCTGTCTTCGGTGTAAAAGTCGGGGACCTGAAAAAGATACTTAAGAAGACAAAGAAGAACCATGAATTGTCTTTGGAGCTTTATAAAACAGGGAATACAGATGCCATGTATTTAGCTGGACTGATGGCTGATGAAAAACAAATTTCCAAAGCCCAGTTGCAAGAGTGGGTAAAGAAAGCATATTGGTCCTACCTCAGCGAATATGCAGTTCCCTGGATCGCTGCGGAAACAGAGCATGGGTTTGAGCTTGGATTGGAATGGATCAAATCAAAAGAAGAAACCATTGCTTCTGCAGGATGGGCAACTCTGGCTTATTATGCTGGTGTAAATGAAGATGATAAACTAGATGTCAATAAATATTCAAAACTTTTGGATAAGGTTGGCAAAAATATTCACAAAGCACCAAATAGAGTTCGTTACACGATGAATGGATTTGTGATCGCTATCGGATCGTATATTTCAAGCCTTACGGAAAAATCACAGGCCGTTGCTTCTCAAATAGGAAAGGTGCATGTGGAGATGGGAGGAACCGCTTGCAAAGTCCCGTTAGCAACTGATTATATTCAAAAAGTTGTAGATAGGGGATCTATTGGAAAAAAACGAAAAACAGCTCGATGCTAATGGAGCCTGTTTAGCTTTTAATTATAAAAATGAAAATCAACCGAGTCGTATTAATTGTTTTGGATAGCGTTGGTATCGGAGCCCTGCCCGATGCACATGAGTATAATGATGAAGGGAGTAATACGCTAGGGAATATTGCGAAATTATATTCAGCGCTACAATTGCCAAATCTAACAAGTCTTGGACTTGGAAATATTGATCCTTCCAATGCATTAGCAAAAACGAATGCTCCAATCGCTGCATTTGGTAAAGCCATTGAACAATCAGTTGGGAAAGATACAACCACGGGACATTGGGAGATATGCGGCCTGGTTTTAGAAAAGCCATTTCCGACTTTCCCAAATGGTTTTCCAAAAGATTTTATTCAAAATTTTGAAAATAAGATTGGTGTAAAAACACTTGGGAATTATTCTGCATCTGGAACAGTCATTATCAATGAGCTTGGAAAAGAACATTTAGAAACTGGATGTCCAATTGTATATACTTCTGCGGATAGCGTTTTTCAAATTGCAATGCATGAAGCTATTTTTTCTATTGAAAAACAATATGAAATTTGCCAGATAGCTCGCGACATGCTCATTGATGATTTTGAAGTAGGACGAGTAATCGCAAGACCTTTTGAAGGAGAGCCTGGTAGTTTTACAAGGACTAGCAGACGAAAAGATTTCTCGGTAATGCCACCAGATAATTTGCTGGATGCGATTCAGGTGAGCGGAAAAGAAGTCCATGCCATCGGAAAGATCATTGATATCTTTTCAGGAAAAGGAATTAGTAGGTATGTTAAGACAGCGAATAATCAAGAAGGGATTACACAAACAATAAAAGCCATTCAATCAGCATCTTCTGGGCTCATTTTTACTAACCTGGTGGACTTTGATATGTTGTTCGGACATCGTCGTGATGTGGATGGCTATGCGAATGCATTGATGGAATTTGATCAACGAACTCCAGCGATTCTTGATGCACTAAAGGAGGATGATTTATTGATAATTACTGCAGATCATGGGAATGATCCTTCCGCACCAGGAACCGATCATACCAGAGAGTATATCCCTATTTTAAATTATGGTAAAATGATCAAACCTGATCAAAATATTGGAATTCGCCAATCATTTGCAGATATTGCTGCAACAATTGCTGACGCGCTCGATGTCAGTTTTAATACACCTGGAACAAGTTATTGGCCTGAAATCCATGCCTGATAAGTGACGGAAGAAACTATATTCATTCAATTCCGTCAAACTACTTAATATGATTGAACTGATAAAAAAGAAAAGAGACGGTAAAGTATTAACTAAAGAAGATTATACCTATATCGTCAATAATTTTGTGTCTGGAGTAATTCCGGATTATCAAATGGCAGCCTTTCTGATGGCTATCTTTTTAAAAGGTTTAAATAATGAAGAAACAGCAATCCTAACCGATGCTATGATGCGGTCAGGTGAGCTAATTGATCTCTCCGAAATAAAAGGTGTCAAAGTTGATAAACATAGTACAGGTGGTGTTGGTGATAAAACTACTTTAATTCTTGCACCATTGGTTGCTGCTGCAGGAGTCCCGGTTGCTAAAATGTCTGGACGTGGATTAGGGCACACTGGTGGAACTATTGATAAATTAGCTTCCATTGCTGGACTCAGTACAGATTTTTCCAAAGAAAAATTTATTGAATTAGTAAAAAAGAATGGGATTGCAGTCTGTGGTCAAAACGAAAGTTTGGTTCCCGCTGATAAAAAAATATATGCACTTCGGGATGTAACAGGTACAGTTGGAAATGTTTCTTTGATTTGTTCAAGTATCATGAGTAAAAAATTAGCTTGTGGTGCCGACGCAATTGTCATAGATATAAAAGTAGGCTCCGGAGCTTACATGAAAACAGTAGAAGAGGCAGATGCATTGGCAAAAATATTTATAGCAACTGGGGCAAAGATGGGGCGAAAAGTAGTTGCCGTAATTTCAGCTATGGAAGAACCTTTAGGTTTTGCTATTGGAAATTCGCTTGAAGTAATAGAAGCAATTGAAACCTTACAAGGAAATGGACCCGAAGATTTAACTCAACTCTGTTTAGACTTAGGGGTAGAAATGTTGTTGTTAAGCGGGGTCACTAAAACAAAAAATGAAAGTGAAGAACTTTTAAAAAGCTTAATTGATTCTGGAGCTGCTTTCGAAAAATTTAAATCTTTTGTTCATGCCCAGGGAGGAGATGTACAAATGATTGAACAAACCGATTTGCTCCCAAAGTCTCCATATTCTGAGGTGATAAAATGCGAAAAAGAAGGCTTTGTAACGAAGCTAGATGCCTTATCTATTGGAAATGCTTCTGTGGTTTTAGGAGCAGGAAGAGCTACTAAAGAAAGCGAGATCGATTACGGCGCAGGTATTCTACTTAAAAAGAAAGTAGGCGATTATGTAAAAAAAGACGAACCTTTAGCTATTTTGTATTCCAATGTTAACAATAATTTTGCAAAGGCTAAAAGTTTAATGGTCGATGCTTATCAAATAAATAATGATAAGCCATCAAAATCACCTTTGATTTATAAAATAGTAAAATAAGAAAAGAGTATTGTCAAAATAAATATAATTATGGCAGCAAAAAAATCAACACCAGCTTCTCATAAACGCAACGATGGAGTTCCTTTTGATACTGATCTTTTTTCAGAAATAAATATCAATCGGAGCGCAGTTGAACGAAGAGCATCAAGCTTGACTAAGCGTAGGTCAGTTAAGAAAGAATATCAGGCAGCTTGGTTGTTAAAAGCAATTTCCTTAATTGATCTGACCACTTTAGCAGGGGATGACACAAAAGGAAACGTTTACCGACTTTGTGCGAAAGCAAGAAATCCAGTTCGAGCAGATTTGATAGAAGCGCTTGGAATGAAGGAGGTCAATTTGACGACTGGAGCCGTTTGTGTTTATCATAATTTTATACCCTTTGCTGTTGAAGCACTAGAAGGATCAAACATTCCTATTGCTGCAGTTTCGACTGGTTTTCCCGCCGGAAATATTCCTTTAAAAGAACGATTGAAACAAATAGAGTTATCTGTAGCAGCAGGTGCTATGGAAATTGATATAGTAATTAGCCGGGATTTAGTACTGAATTCGAATTGGAAAGCGCTATACAAAGAAGTCGCCGCTTGTCGAAAGGCTTGTGGTCCAGCGCATATGAAAACCATTTTAGCTACTGGAGAAATTCCTACCTATTCAAAAGTAGCAAAAGCGAGCTGGGTAAGCATGATGGCAGGCTCTGATTTTATTAAAACAAGTACCGGAAAGGAAAGTGTCAATGCCACCTTACCTGTTAGTTTAGTCATGATTCGTGCCATTCGAGAATATGAAGAATTGACGGGTTTAAAAGTTGGGTTCAAACCAGCAGGAGGAATCCGTAAAGCGAAACAAGCCTTGAGCTGGTTGATTCTTATGAAAGAAGAATTAGGACATGATTGGTTACAGCCAGATCTTTTTAGATTTGGAGCAAGTAGCTTGCTTGCGGATATTGAACGCCAGTTAGAACATTATGTAACGGGTAGATATTCTGCTGCATTCAGACATCCAATGGCTTAATGCTATTCATTTTAATTAAGAAATTCAAAAAATGAAAATTAAAGAAATATACGAAAACATGGCATACGGTCCCGCTCCGGAAAGTGCTGATCTTGCAAATAAATTTTTGGAACAGCATAATCGAAAATTCCAATTATACATCAATGGTGAATGGGTGAAACCTTCTTCAGGTGTTTATTTTGAAAGTATTAATCCTTCTACAAAAAAGCAATTAGCTAAGATTGCAAAGGCGAATAAGAAAGATGTGGATAAAGCGGTTAGTGCTGCAAAAAAAGCATTGCCAAAATGGGCAAAGCTTAGCGGGCATGAACGAGCAAAATATTTATATGCCCTGGCCAGACAAATTCAAAAGCACTCCAGGTTATTTGCCGTTTTGGAATCTTTAGACAATGGGAAGCCAATTCGCGAATCGAGAGATATTGATATTCCTTTGGTCGCTCGACATTTTTATCATCATGCTGGTTGGGCGCAGTTAAGAGAAACAGAGTTGCGAGATTATAAAGAGATTGGAGTGGTCGGTCAAATCATTCCCTGGAATTTTCCGCTTCTTATGATGGCATGGAAAATTGCTCCTGCTTTAGCTATGGGTAATACCTTGGTTTTAAAGCCAGCGGAGTTTACGTCTTTGACGGCGCTGCTTTTTGCGGAAATTTGTCAGCAGATAAATTTGCCAGCTGGGGTTGTTAATATTATTTCCGGAGAAGGCGATACGGGTGCTGCTATTGTGAATCATAAAGATGTCGATAAAATAGCTTTTACGGGTTCAACAGAAGTTGGAAAGATTATTCGTAGAGCTACAGCTGGAACAGGTAAGAAAATATCTCTAGAGCTTGGTGGTAAATCTCCTTTTATTGTATTTGAAGATGCGGATTTGGATTCTGTCGTTGAAGGCGTGGTGGATGCGATATGGTTTAATCAGGGACAGGTTTGTTGTGCAGGTTCCAGATTGTTGGTACAGGAAAGTGTTGCGGACAAATTGTATAAAAAAATAAGAACCCGCATGGAACGACTTCGTGTAGGTAATTCGCTGGATAAATGTATTGATATCGGAGCAATTGTAGCTCCTGTCCAGTTAAAAGTGATCGAAGATTTAGTGCAGCAAGGAGTGGATGAAGGTGGGAACCTTTGGCAACCATCCTGGTCGTGTCCAAAAGAAGGGTATTTTTATCCACCAACTTTATTTACAGAAGTTGCACCTTCTTCTTCAATTGCACAAGTAGAAATATTTGGCCCGGTGCTCGTAGCAATGACCTTTAGAAGTCATAGCGAAGCAGTGAAATTAGCCAATAATACACAGTATGGTTTGGCAGCAAGTATTTGGACTGAAAATATAAATCTGGCTTTAGATATGGCGCCGCAAATCAAAGCTGGAACGGTTTGGATTAATTGCACTAATGTGTTTGATGCTGCTTCTGGTTTTGGTGGATATCGAGAATCAGGTTTCGGGAGAGAGGGAGGTAAAGAAGGGCTTTTTGAATATGTGAAGCCTAAGGTGGAAAAAGAGTTTTCTTCAAAACCATTTTCTATCACTACTAAAAAATCCAAAACAACTATAAACGAAGAAAATATAGAAACGGGTATTGATCGCACCACTAAAATGTATATCGGTGGAAAGCAAGCGAGACCTGATGGAGGTTATAGTATGACCGTAAAAGATTCGAATGGAGCTTATGTTGGAGAAGTTTCTTTAGGAAACAGAAAAGATATTCGTAACGCGGTCGAAGCTGCACACGGTAAAAGTAATTGGGCAAGCCGAAGTGGTCATTCCAGAGCACAGGTTTTATATTACCTTGCCGAAAACCTGGCTATTCGAAAAGAAGAATTCGCGAATCGAATTGTCCAAATGACGAATCAAAACCTGCGAGATGCAAAAAAAGAAGTAGAACTGTCCATTGATCGAATTTATACCTACGCTGCTTATGCGGATAAATACGATGGCCAGGTGCATCATACTACACATCGGAATGTGACCTTGGCAATGCCTGAAGCTATTGGCGTAATTGGTGTAGTTTGTCCGAATGAATCTCCATTACTAGGCTTTATCTCAACAGTGATTCCAGCCATCACGATGGGAAATACGGTTGTTGTGATTCCTTCAGAAGCAGCACCTTTTTCTGCTACTGACTTTTACCAAATTTTGGAAACCTCTGATGTGCCTGCCGGAACAGTAAATATCGTCACCGGAAAAAAAGAAGAATTAACTTCCGTTTTGGCAAAGCATGATGATGTAGATGGGCTTTGGTATTTTGGCTCTAAAGCAGGAAGTAAAAATGTAGAATTATTTTCTGCCGAAAATATGAAACGAACTTGGGTGAATTTTGGTAAACATAGAGATTGGAATAATAAAGCACATGGGGAAGGGGAGTACTTTCTAAAACAAGCTACTCAGATTAAAAACATTTGGATTCCATACGGAGCTTAAATTTGGTAGTCAGATAGTCAGGTGTTGAAAAAATACTCCGTGAAACTCCGTGTTGAATCTGTGAAACTCTGTGTCAAAAAAATCGCCAAAAATTAGGTAACAATTTTTAAAAAATAAATAATTAAAATGGGAAGTTTTCATATAGAAGCAAAAGTAGGAGACATTGCAGAAACTATATTATT
>CAYXQH010000249.1:0-8212 GCA_964467425.1 uncultured Saprospiraceae bacterium | reverse complement strand
CTCCTAATTGGCGGAACACCAGTTGCTGCGTTTAATGCTGCTCCACTTTTAGCGGGCTTGACCGCTTCAGATTGTGATCGTATTTTGGTGCTGATCCGGCTGAAAGGAGGTAATGATGGACTCAACACCTTGATCTTAAGAGACAACGACGAATATTATAATATAAGACCAGGGATTGCCATTCAGGAAAATAACCTCTGGGCATTGAGTGATGAATTCGGAATGCATAGTGCAACGCAAGATTTACAATCTTTTTGGGAAGAAGGTAGAATGAAAGTGATTCATAATGTCGGCTATCCTGATCAAAATTATTCTCATTTCCGTTCTTCAGATATCTGGGCCTCTGCTTCTGATTCAGATTCGATAGATAGTACTGGATGGATCGGACGTCTGATGGAATTAAATTTTCCAGCATACCTTGATGCACCACCGGTGATTCCGCCAGCCTTACAAATTGGCGTTCAAACGAATCAAGTTTTTAGAGGTTACGCTAATAATATGGCATTGTCCATTAGCAACCCTACAGAGTTCTATCAGATTGCGCAAAGCGGTCAGTTGTATGACACCTCTATGCTAGGCGATTGTGCTCCAGATCAGGAATTGACTTTTGTTCGTCAGACAGCTAATAGTGCTTTTCGATATTCTGAATCTATTCGGGATGCTTATAATTCCGGTGCAAATCAGGTAAACTACCCTGACAATTATTTTGCAGAACAGATGTCTATTGTTGCGAGATTAATTAAAGGAAATCTTGGTACAAAAGTATACATGGTTACAATTGGTGGTTTTGATACACATGCTGATCAGGCAGAAGATCACGCTACTCTACTCACTTACCTGAGTACAGCTGTTAAATCTTTTTTCGATGATTTGGCGGTGACTGCAAATGATCAGAATGTGTTAGGTATGACCTTCTCTGAATTTGGCCGAACGATCTTTGAAAATGGATCATCAGGGACGGATCACGGAACAGGTGGGCCAATGTTTTTATTTGGACCTGAATCTTTGGGTAGTGATTTTGTTGGAACGCCTCCCGATTTAGAAAACCCGGGACCTTTTGGAGACCCGGCATATTCTGTGGATTTCCGACAAGTTTATGGAACGATGTTACAAGATTGGTTATGTGTCGATCCGACCTTAGCAGATCATGTCTTAGGTAATACAATGGATACTATCCCAGGATTGGTACCTCCAGGCAATCCTTCCATTGGTTCCAATGACAGAGCAGCGCTATTAGGTCATAATCCGGATCCTAATACGCCTGGAACGATTCTTTTGAAGTATGCTATAAAGCAAAGAGGTACCACACGCCTTCGAATTTTAACTAGCGGCGGGCAGCCTATTCGTACTTTGTTCTCCACTTTTAAAGAACCCAACAGCTATACCTTCGCCTTTAAACCAGCAGACTACTATCTTCCGCCTGGAGAATACATCTACCAACTAGATACAGGTGGGAAAATTTATAATCGAACGCTGAAGTTTTAAAAAGAAAGGGTGAAAGGGTGAAAGGGTGAAAGGGTGAAAGGGTGAAAGGGTGAAAGGGTGATAAACTTGGTTTCTTATTAATTTGTTCCATTGCTAACTTGCTAACTTGAATTATTTAATACCTTTAGGCATTTGTATTTGATTTTTAAAAAATTAATACTCGATGCGTGTCTTTTTATTTTTCATAGTATCATTACTTTCGCTTCTTGCTTGTAATCAATCTGATTTAAAAAAGTATCCTTCCGGCGCAACCCTCTTTTCATCCGACTCTTATGTGATTGAAGAAGTTTTTAGAGGGCCTAATGCTGGTGCTACGGTAGCAGTAATTCTTTCTACAAATGAAATAAAAAACGAGTCGGAACTATCAGCTATTAAAAAAGAAGTGGTTGCAAATAAAACAGTTTGCAGTTGCAATACCCAACCCGCAACATTTATTGTCAAAAATAAAAATAAAGTCTACGGTGTCTTGTTTGATGATTACACGCAAACATATCGAAAGGATGTCTTGGTTCCAATTGATACCATCAGACATCACGTTCATAAAATGCGCGATAAACGATTACAATATTTAAATGGAGAACATTATGAAGGACCTCCGATTGAGGTGATTGGAAATTTTGCCCTTTTGAAAGGCTTGAACTGGTACAAAAATGAATTTCGACAACTCTTAAAAGAAAAAGAGGCAGATGCCTATTCCTGGCATGGGATCAATATTGACATAATTAATAATCGAATGATGCTTAGGACAGGCGTACCTGAAAACCCTACCTATACTGATGAAATTCGATTGCTGGAATCAGGAGATATAGGTTTTTATTCCCAGCATTATGGCGGCTATCTAAACTATTATTTGAGGGTTGATTAATTCTTTTTCTAAAAAATGGGTTTCAAATTTTCATTCAAAATCAATTTTTCTTTTTTGGACATAAAACCCAAGATTTAATCCTGCTCCAATCATATAACTATTTACAAAAATATTGTTTGGCTTTTCAAGACGGATTCAACAGTCTTTACTTCACCATTTGAATTGGCAGATTGCTGGATTTCAGTTTCTGTTGTGTATGTTTAAGTATTGCTTTGTGTACAACTACCCAGAAATACGGTTGGCAACAATACAAAAAATATTCTTGATTTTATGTTTACGATTTGATTGATAAAATAATGTCAGTATAAATGCTCTATCTATCCGCCGCAACTAAAAATTCCACTAATAGCGGTGTCTTTGTATTTCATCCCTGGGTAAACTTCCGTAATAGTAAATCGAATCGGACCATCAACATGGTAATCAAAACCATTTTTGTTTGGCGTAACTAAGCCCGGAATTTTGAATTTCTGAACCCCCATTACATCAGCCAATTCTATGGTACAAACCTCTTTTCCATCCACAGACACCTTCATCATTTTGACACGACTATTTTCTTCCCAGGTGAACTTAGAGGCTTGATAGCCATTCAATATGCTAATTTCGCCATCGCTCATGGGAGTCCATTTCATTTCTAAATATTCGCCTACGCCATGATCTGCCTTGCCTTCTACCCAGGCAGTTGTTGGATCGTCATCGGATACATTTTTCACTGAGTAATTTTTCTTTCCTGAGGCGGCAAGTGTGGAGGAGGCTTTAAGTTGGCCATCCATAAATGAAGGACCTTGACACATCATAAAGGGCATCGTCCAGGGATCGGCTGGACCATCTTCTGCTTCAACAGGCTTGCTTCCCCAATCAACATATTTTTCACCTGTTGTTTTTGTTTTCACGATAGGAAGATTGGATGACGAAGGAGTCGATGTCACCTCTGAGACCGAATTATCTTTAGATGGAGCCGTAGTATGGTTTGCGGTATCACTAGTAAGGTTTGCTTCTTTTTCGTCATTTGTACTATTACTACAGCTAAATAAAAGGACCGAAGCTAAGATTAGACTTCCAATAATTGCAGTGGCATTTTTCATTTTTATTTTCATTTTAATTTTTAATCATTGCGCTATGCTAAGTTAGTTTAGTGAGGTTAGAATCTAGGCTCCTTATTCTTATGCCTCTTTAACCTTAAAGGTAAGGTATGAAATTTTAGAAATTATTCATATTCCAATACGGCCAATGTTCTCAATGGTAGCTTTTATGTTCTGAGTGGTAGAATTTTATACGCTTTTATGGATTTAATCTGTTTTTTTGAGTTCCGGAACTATTTTTCAGGCTTCATCGTTCTGTTTTTAGAAAATGATAATAATAGAACATGAACAAGATTAAGAATAAGACAACAGAAGAAATGCATCCGCTTTTTCCAAGTGGAGCATGGGAAGGTTTTTACATTTACCATATGGGGCCAGATGCTAGTCAACACAAGATGAGTTTTTCTCTAAATTTTAAGGAGGGAATTATCCTCGGAAGCGGTAGAGATAATGTCGGAGGATTTTCCTGGCGTGGTACTTATGATCAGGAAAAACTAAACTGTGAAATGGTCAAATCCTATGCGACCCATACAGTTGACTATCATGGTCGAGTGGACGAAAACGGTATTTGGGGGATTTGGAATATAGGTTTTTATAAAGGCGGTTTCCATATTTGGCCGAAGTCCAACGAAGAAAATGAAGCACAAGAAGAAGTAATAGAAAAGGAAAAGGTGCTTTCTAAAAAGAATACCATTCATAGAAAAATATAAATAAACCTTTATTCTTTACATCAGTGCCCGCCCGTTCTCCAATGAGTCTAACACGACTATCGGTCTGAACTCCTACAGTCGATCAGGCTCGTAGGAGAGTCGTTAGACTGGTTCGGACTGGTTTCACTTATTCTTTATAGTAATTAATTCGTCGCAGAGAAACAGAGGAAACGCTGAGCTTTTTGGGAACATTTAGTTTTTATTATTTTTGTAAAAAAAGCTGTGCATAAACTTTTCTGCCTTTCTATTCTATTCCTTTTAATGACCTCTTGTATTACTGGAATCAAAGAGGATAAATCCACGCTCTTAATTGGAGAGTGGATTAATAGCCATAATAATGAAGTGAAGCTCATTTTTAAAGAAGACGGCTTTTTTGAAAAGCAAAGAAAAGACGTGACCAGTGATGGAAAATTTCTTGAAAAAGATTCGACTGGAATGTTGATCGAAGTAGATTACGGTCCGTTCCAATATAAAGTCAAATCTATCAATGGCGACAGCATCTCCTGCGATATCGTCGGCAGTAAAAACGGAAAAGTCTTTTCCAAACATGTTTTTATAATCTCCGACAGCAAATTATTTAATCTCACTTATAAAACCTTACCGGGTATTGAAAATCATATTGATGAAATTGGCGTCTATTATAATGCTGCCAATCCTAGCGCTGATGAAGAAAACGGAATCGTAGAAAAAATTATTCTTCCGCAAGGGCATTCCGGAAGCATACATATTGCTTATGGTCAAAAAGATGGTGCCCCTGTCGAATTAGACGAATGGGGAAATCGCATTTTAGAGGTTTCAAAAAATGGTTTACTAAAAACGAAAATGCAGGAAGACCCCATGATTTTAGCAATGGATCGATTTGAGTTTTATCAAAGAGATAGTATCACCGGCAAGCTCTCCCGTTTACGAGATTATCAACATGGCGAATTTCGAACTGCCGCTTATCAATTAAAAAACAATAGTGAAACGCTGATGTTAAAACATGATCCTGATTCTACTGCTGTTTTCGTATGGGGATTCAATCAGTCTGGTCGAAAAAGAAACATCAATAAAGCTTTCAAGGAAATCATAGAAGGCAATGTACTATCCGTTGAAATTGATACAGTAAAAAACAGGCTGCGTCTCGATTGGTATGGAAATTCAATTGAAAACTAGTAGTTTATAACTATTATAATTATAATTTCTAAGTGGCTAAATAGTAGTTTTATATCTAAAAAATCATTTTAACAACTCTTATTTTGAATTAATCTAAATAAAAATTACATTTGTGATGATCTTATAAAACCCTTTATTTATGAGTACCATCAAACACAGCAATCGTCTTAACAGCCTTCCGGATCAAACCATCCGCCTACCTTTCGCCTTGCCAATAGTTCAAGGGAAAAAACTCAAAAAGAAATGTTGTAAAAAGTATAAAAAAGGGAAGCGCTGTAAGAGATGCCCGAATAGGTAATCAGGTAATCAGGTAATCAGGTAATCAGGTAATCAGGTAATCAGGTAATCAGGTAAAAATTTAAGGTATTCTTTTTTAACCTTTGATCTATGTTATTCGTCTAGTTTTAATACCTGAATAAACGCTTTTTGCGGAACTTCTACATTTCCAATCTGACGCATTTTCTTCTTTCCTTTCTTCTGCTTTTCAAGTAATTTACGTTTACGCGTGATATCACCACCATAACATTTAGCAGTTACATCTTTTCGGAGTGCAGATATGGTTTCTCTGGCGATTACTTTCGCTCCGACTGCCGCCTGGATAGCGATTTTAAATTGTTGTCGGGGAAGTAATTCTCTGAGTCGTTTACAAATTTTACGGCCAAAAGCTTCCGCTTTTGACTTATGCACTAATGCTGATAAAGCATCGACTGCATCACCATTTAATTTTATATCTAATTTAACCAGATCAGATTGCTGGTAATTCAATGGGGAATAATCAAAAGAAGCATATCCTCGGGTAAGTGATTTTAATCGATCATAAAAATCGAAAACAATCTCCGCTAGTGGCATTTCAAAAGTCAGTTCTATCCGAGTGGTCGTCAAATAATGTTGCTTGGTCAATGTTCCTCTCTTATCCATTGCCAGCTTCATTATCTGTCCGATATAATCTGGTTTGGTGATAATCTGAGCAACAATAAAAGGTTCTTCTACAAAGGCTAGTGTAGAAGGGTCTGGCATATCAGCTGGTGTTTTTACCACAAACTTTTCAGATCCTTTTTTAGTAGATTGCGCAAAATAAGTTACGTTAGGAATCGTCGTAATGACTTCCATATTAAACTCACGAGACAAACGTTCCTGAATAATTTCTAAATGCAGCATCCCTAAAAATCCACAACGGAAACCAAAGCCTAAAGCGATGGAGGTTTCAGGTTCGAAAGTCAGAGAAGCATCATTCAGCTGTAGTTTTTCAAGACTATCTCTCAGGTCTTCATAGTCTTCATTTTCAATCGGGAAGATACCCGCAAAAACCATGGGCTTTACATCTTCAAAACCATCAATAAAAGTTTCGCAAGGATTAGCAGCACTAGTAATGGTATCCCCAACTTTAATTTCTTTAGATTCTTTAATTCCGGTAATAATATACCCTACATTTCCAGCCTCTAATTTATCTTGAGGAACCTGACTCAATTGCAAAACACCGATCTCATCGGCATCGTATTCTTTTCCAGTATTAAAAAAGCGAACCTTTTCTCTTTTATTAATCGTCCCATTTAAAATTCTAAAATAAGCAATCACACCTCGATAAGAATTAAAAACAGAATCAAAAATCAAGGCTTGAAGTGGAGCTGTCGGATCACCTTCCGGAGCAGGAATTCGATCTACGATTGCATTCATAATATCCTGCACACCAAGTCCTGTTTTTCCACTCGCCAAAACGATCTCTTCTTTTTCACAACCAATCAAATCAATCACCTGATCAGAAACTTCTTCCACCATGGCGGATTCCATATCCACTTTATTAAGCACTGGAATAATTTCTAAATCATTTTCAATTGCTAAGTATAAATTCGAAATAGTTTGTGCTTGAATTCCCTGAGAAGCATCCACCAAAAGTAAGGCTCCTTCACAAGCAGCAAGTGATCTTGATACTTCATAGGAGAAATCAACATGGCCGGGCGTGTCAATCAGATTAAAGGTATAGGTCACTCCATCTGTATGTTTATAATACATTTGAATGGCATGACTCTTAATCGTTATACCACGTTCTCTTTCCAAATCCATATCATCTAGCGCCTGATCCTTCATCTGTCGCTCAGAGATCGTCTGAGTGAATTCCAGCAATCGATCAGAAAGTGTACTTTTTCCATGATCAATATGCGCTATCACACAAAAATTTCGCAAATTCTTCATCTATTTTCTTTACTTCAGTTTAAAATCGCCCGCAAATATACTTAAAAATTAGCTTGAAATTTCTTCCTTTCATCCATTTTGATAGATAAAGGAATCCAATTCTGTTATTTAAACGATATTCTAGTCCAAAAGTTGGATTTTGGATTAAACAAAGGCGGAAATGAGGCCGCCAATCAAAATACTCGTTACCAGCCAATAAGAAAAGTGGTACCATACGAATCTTGACCCCCTGTTTTCCAACATAGCAAAAAAACTAATGATTGGTAAGACGAATACCAGAGCATTGATTGCACCATGAAATACCCCATGTCCAAAATGGCGATGTTTATTGCCATATTTCCCCATAAACTCATCTACAATGGTTTGTGCTTCCGCACTTCCTTTCATGATATCCGTAAAAAACAACTCGTAAAAACCCATTTGGTGAATTATGAGATTGATATACCCATACACCAAGGTAAAACTGAACAGAAATAAAAGAATCCATTGAAGAATACTAAACCTTTTCTGTACGGAGAAAGTAGCATTCCTACCTTTAGCAAGGCCAAATTTAGGGTGATACCAGACTAATCCAGTCATAAAAGGAACAAATGCTATTAAAAAGAAAGCTAGATAATTGAGGTTCATTGCCTGATTTTGTTAAAACAGTGTTAAAAGAATTAAAGTTTTTCCGCTCACTAAACATTTCACACTATAAACAAACAAATATAAAGCTATAAAGATCATCG
>CAYXQH010000248.1:0-8212 GCA_964467425.1 uncultured Saprospiraceae bacterium | reverse complement strand
CATCAATAACATCCTCCATATTCACCACATAGTAATTGGAAGAGACTTGTGTGATTAAGTTTTTCAAAGGAAGGACGCTATTGTTTAGCTCCGATAAATCAGCAGCAACTTTTCGCAAAGCAATATTTACTGAGCGATGAAAATCCTGTTCTTGTATCCCCCAGTTCTTGGTCACTAAGTAGGACTGCACACCAATAATCATAATAGTAGCCAGCGCTCCTAAAATCACAACCCGCCTTATGATGCTACTTTTCAAAAATTTATTTTTTATTTAAGTTAAGGTGAAAATCATATTGCGTCCTTACCTGATTACCTTTTAATCTTTTTACCAAAGTTAATCATACTATGTTTCAATCACGATTCCATTCCACCAATCTATACATCTAACACAAAAATACATCCTTCTGCATTAGCTTAAAAGCTGATTAACAGCTCATTAACAAATATTGAAAACTCATTAACAGCATCTATGGTCAAAGTGCCGATATATTTGTATCGACAGAATGAATGCGCAGTTCTTCAATTAATAAACCCGGAGTCTATGGCTCTAAATCCGAAAGGATTCAAAATTTATTGTTATGAAAAATTTATTTGTTTTATGTGTTCTAGCTCTTTCTTGTAGTTTTTCATCCTTACAAGCTCAAGATGCTCTTCAAGTTGTAAATACTTTTGAAGGGGAAAAGCCTGCTTTAAAGTGGGATCAAACAACCTTTGATTTTGGAGAAATTTCTCAAAACGTTCCAGCAGAAGCTACTTTTACTCTAACGAATACAAGTGATATTCCATTATTGTTAAAAGAAGTGAAGCCTACTTGTGGCTGTACTGTTGCAGCATACGATCAGGATCCAATTTTACCTGGTGAAACGACGGAAATCAAAACAACCTATAATGCCAAAAAAGAAGGCAATTTCCAAAAAACCATTAAGGTGACTACAAATCTGAGCGAAAAGCCTATTCCCTTAAAGCTAAAAGGAATGGTAGTTAAAAACAAGTTGTAATCAATCCTAAAATCAGCAGTCTTATGTCAAAAGTCTAAAAAGACGATGATAGAAAGACTGCTGATCGTTTTTTTTGTCAAAACAAGCCCTTTTTTGTAATTTACCCTCCAGTATGACAGGAGGAAAATTTTTAAGAACGCTACTTTTATTTGGAGTCACTCTATGGGCATTGAATCCTGTTGCTTTCGCGCAAAATGAAGCGAATCCATTTGAATTAAATCATCGCCTCCCAAAAGATCGCTCCCCTGAAAATGCGGAAGAGGCTTCTTCCAACCCTTTTGACATAGAGGCAAAAAAAACGGAAGAAAATAGCATTCCTGCAGAACCCAAGCAAGAACAAGATTCAGCTTCAGAAAACCCCTTTGATGTAAAGCGAGTCAAGCCGAAAGCCAATACGGAAAAATCAAAACCAACGGTTAGCCCATCAGTTGTTCCAAGCTCAAAAAAGAAAATTCAAAAGCCTGCCGATACAAGAAGCGGTTTTTTATTCTGGTCTTTATTGGCTATGATGATTCTCTTAGCCTTATTTGTCACCTTATATCGATCACTTATCGGTAAAATTTATCGAGCTTTCACCAACGAAAACATCCTGAAATTACTACAGAGAGAGCAAGCCGGATTCATTTCCCTGTCTTATCTGTTCCTCTATCTCTTATTCTTTATAAGTGGGGGTGTTTTTATTTTTCAGGTAGCCTATCATTATGAGCTAATTAGCTTTGATTTCAATAATTTAGCCTACTGTATTATTGGATTATGTGGTTTTTTCATGCTTAAACACATGATTTTGAAAATATTGGAATTTATTTTTCCGATAAAAAAAGAAGTAAAACTGTATAATTTCACGATCCTTATTTTTAGCATTATCCTAGGCATTTTGCTTGTTCCTTCTAATATATTCATAGCTTTTGTCCAAGATTCCTATACCTATATAGGCCTGACTTTCGGCTTCCTGACGGTCATTGCGATCTATTTATTCCGATACCTTCGAGGTATTTTTATCGCTAGTAAGTTCCTTGCATTTCATAAATTTCATTTTTTTATGTACATTTGTGCCGTCGAAATCGCTCCTTTGATCATTTTAGCGAAACTGATTATGAAAGGAGCTATTATTCATTAAGATTCTCATCGAAAATCATTCTGAATGGCCTTAAAAGGAAAAGCTGTGGGTGAATCATATAAAAAGATCAAGAGCATACTAATCTCTCAACCCAAACCAGAACGATCTCCATACTACAAACTGGAAGAAAAATATGGGTTACAAATTGACTGGCGTCAATTTATCCAAGTGGAGCCTGTTAGTACGAAGGAGTTCCGCAAAAATCGTATTCGCCCTGACGAATACACTGCAATCATTTTTACTAGTAAAAATGCGATTGACCATTTCTTCAGAATTTGTGAAGAGATGCGGATCAAAATGTCTCAGGAGACAAAATACTTTTGTATTTCTGAAGCAATATCTAATTACCTTCAAAAATTTATCGTTTATAGAAAACGGAAAGTATTTACAGGTAAGCGGAAAATCCATGATTTAAAATCTTATTTGCTTAAATACAAAGCGTCTGAAAAATTTCTGATGCCTTGTTCTAATCTCGGTGCTAAGAATGCCTCTTCTTTTTTAAACGAATTAGAACTTGACTGGCAAGATGCCATGATGTATAAAACAGTTAGCAGTGATCTATCTGACTTGAGCGATGTTCTTTACGATGTTTTAGTTTTCTTTAGCCCTTTAGGAATTACTTCTTTATATGAAAACTTTCCTAGCTTTAAGCAAAATGAAACGCGTATCGCTGTTTTTGGGACAAGTACTTCTCAAGCTGTTATAGAAAAAGGTTTGGATATTAATATTCAGGCACCTGCTCCAGAAACGCCTTCTATGACAATGGCTCTGGAAAAATATCTTCAGATCTCGAATAAATAAACTACTCTTATATAAGGTCTTTCAACAAACACCGCAATTTGTTTGAGTATTGGCCTAAAAAACAGGAACTGCTACGAACTTTTTATAGATCGTAGCAGTTCTTTTATTTTACCTGTTTATCAAACACTAGAGTTTATGATAGAAAAGCTAAAAAATCAACTTAGCAAGGAGCTCCCGGGAAAAGTTACTCAATATAAAATGGCTCATTCGGCAAGAGTGAATCCTGTATCTCCTCCTAAAGATGCAAGAATTGCTTGTGTTTTAGCTTTATTATATCCGAAGAATAAGCAGTGGCATATTGTCCTCATTGAAAGAATGTCCTCCAATAAAAACGACCGCCATAGTGGTCAAATCAGTTTTCCGGGAGGTGGCCTGGAACCTTCTGACCCTAGTCTAGAAGCTGGAGCATTGCGGGAAGCGAATGAAGAAGTCGGCGTCATCGATCAAGATATTGAAATACTGGGAGCACTCACTGAAATGTACATTCCGGTAAGCAATTTCTTAGTATATCCTTTTGTTGGAAAAATAGATTATACACCGGAATTCATCCCTCAGCAATCCGAAGTAAAATCTATCTTAGAAGTTCCGCTTGCTTTACTACAAGATCCAAATACTATTCAAAAAACGGATTTAAAGATTTCTACTCAGATCACGCTAAAAAATGTTCCTTACTATAATGTCCAAAACCATGTGGTTTGGGGAGCTACTGCAATGATGCTCAGCGAATTTCTCGAAGTAATCAAACTAGCAGAATGAATTCTTTCGTTTAAAATGAGCTAAAATTCGTACTTTTGTAGCACTATCCAAGAGTTTGTTTAAACCAGATTGACCAATATTCAGCCAATGGAAAAGATTACACCTTATCAGCCTAAAAACAAAGTTCGTATTGTAACAGCTGCTTCCCTATTCGATGGACATGATGCTGCCATCAATATTATGCGGAGAATCATGCAAAGCTCTGGAGCAGAAATCATCCACCTTGGTCACAATCGATCCGTTCAGGAAATTGTAACCTGTGCTATTCAAGAGGACGTTCAGGGAATTGCTTTGACTTCTTATCAAGGAGGCCATAATGAATTTTTTAAATACATGTATGATTTGCTCCAGCAGAATGGATCAGGTCATATTAAAATTTTTGGTGGCGGCGGCGGAACCATTCTTCCTACAGAAATCGAAGATTTGCACAAGTACGGTATTTCAAAAATCTTCTCTCCAGATGATGGTCGAAAAATGGGCTTGCAAGGAATGATTAATGAAGTGATCCGACAATGCGATTTTCCGATCGGTATGAGTGTCAATGGAGAACTAAAATCCATTTCAAAAAAAGAGCCTAAATCTATTGCTCGACTCATCACAGCTGTTGAAAACTTTCCAGAAGAAAACAAACAATGGTTAGAAAAAATTCAAGAGGAGATCAGTACTAAAAATATTCCAGTACTCGGAATTACAGGAACAGGTGGCGCAGGAAAATCTAGTCTCGTCGATGAATTGGTCCGAAGGTATTTATTAGATTTTGAAAATAAATCTATCGCTATTATTTCTGTTGACCCTTCCAAACGAAAAACTGGAGGAGCATTGCTTGGTGATCGGATCCGAATGAATTCTATCAATCAAGACCGCGTATTTATGCGGTCCTTGGCAACTCGACAATCTAATCTCGCTTTATCAAAACATGTACAGGCGGCGGTGGATATTTTGAAAGCTTCCGGCTTTGATTTAATTATTTTAGAAACCTCTGGTATTGGCCAGTCGGATACTGAAATTGTCGACCACTCTGATGTATCTCTTTATGTCATGACTCCTGAGTATGGAGCAGCAACACAGCTCGAAAAAATCGACATGCTTGATTTTGCCGATATGATTGCTATTAATAAATTCGATAAACGTGGCTCGCAAGATGCTTTGAGAGATGTCAAAAAACAATACCAGCGCAATCATCAGCTTTGGGAGGAGAAGATGGAAACGATGCCTGTTTATGGAACCATTGCTTCTCAATTTAATGATCCTGGCATGAATACGCTCTACCGAGCGCTGATGAATACCGTTACTGAAAAAACTAAAGCTGATTTTAAGTCTGACCTGGAAAATAAAGAAGGAGAAAGTGAAAAGATTTTCATCATTCCTCCTAACCGAACTCGATATCTTTCTGAGATTTCTGAAAACAATAGACAATATGATCGCTGGGTTGATAATCAATGTGAAATAGCTCGCAAACTTTTTGGTCTTCAGCAATCTATCGAAGCCATTGAAAAACAGGAAAAGATAGAAAACAAAGAAACGATCATTACCGGTTTGAAAAATGCGTATGAAGATTTATCGCTTGATTTAGACGGACAATCCAAAAGAATTTTAGATACCTGGGATGCTAAAAAAGAAAATTATTACGGTGATGAGTTTGTGTATAAGGTAAGAGATCGGGAAATTAAAGTTCCCACCTTTACGACCTCCCTTTCCCATTCGAGAATACAACGTGTTTCTTTACCAAAATTTAAAGATTGGGGAGAAATTCTTCGTTGGGTGTTGCAAGAAAATGTCCCAGGTGAATTTCCTTATACCGCAGGTGTTTTTCCTTTCAAAAGAAAAGGGGAAGATCCTACACGAATGTTTGCGGGGGAAGGTGGACCTGAACGAACGAATCGGCGCTTCCATTATTTATCCCTGGATATGCCCGCCAATCGCTTATCTACTGCGTTTGACTCAGTGACTTTATATGGAGAAGACCCGGATCATCGTCCTGACATTTATGGAAAAGTTGGAAACTCCGGCGTAAGTGTTTGCTGTCTGGATGATGCTAAAAAATTATATTCAGGCTTTGATCTTTGCGATCCTAAAACCTCTGTTTCGATGACCATTAATGGTCCGGCAGCTACGATTTGTGCTTTTTTCATGAATGCCGCAATCGACCAACAATGCGAAATGTATATTCGCGAACACGGATTGGAAGACAAGGTAGAAGCGAAGCTTAAAGAATTATACGATGATAAAGGATTGACTCGCCCTCAGTATATTGGCCAAATTCCAAAAGGAAATGATGGTCTTGGTTTATTATTGCTTGGCGTGACAGGAGATCAAATTTTGGAACCAGAAGCATATGAACCACTCAAAGCCAAAGCTCTTGCAGCTGTTCGAGGTACAGTGCAGGCTGATATTTTAAAAGAAGATCAAGCACAGAATACTTGTATTTTCTCTACCGAGTTTTCTTTAAAACTCATGGGTGATGTTCAACAGTATTTTATAGATCATAATGTTCGAAACTTTTACTCTGTTTCGATTTCAGGTTATCATATTGCTGAAGCAGGAGCGAATCCAATTTCGCAATTAGCCTTTACCCTGGCCAATGGTTTTACTTTTGTAGAATACTATGCTTCGAGAGGAATGGACGTTGATAAATTTGCACCTAATTTATCTTTTTTCTTTTCTAATGGTATCGATCCGGAGTATGCGGTTATCGGTCGCGTTGCTCGACGAATCTGGTCGAAGGCTTTAAAACTAAAGTACAAAGCCAATGGACGTTCTCAAAAATTAAAATACCATATCCAAACTTCCGGTCGTTCTTTACACGCCCAGGAAATTTCTTTCAACGATATCCGAACAACACTTCAGGCATTATATGCTATTTACGATAATTGCAATTCCTTGCATACCAATGCTTATGATGAAGCCATCACGACTCCAACCGAAGAGAGTGTCCGTCGAGCAGTAGCTATTCAAATGATTATCAATCATGAATTTGGTTTGGCGAAAAATGAAAATCCGATGCAGGGTTCTTTTATCACAGAAGAACTGACGGACTTAGTAGAAGAGGCTGTTTTATTAGAGTTTGATCGAATCACGGAAAGAGGCGGTGTACTCGGTGCTATGGAAACGATGTACCAAAGAAGTAAAATCCAAGATGAAAGTTTGCATTATGAAACTTTGAAACATACTGGCGAGCTTCCTTTGATTGGGGTGAATACTTTTCTTTCAAAAGATGGATCACCTACCATTATTCCAAAAGAAGTGATTCGAGCAACGAAAGATGAAAAGGAGGATCAGATCAACACGCTTAATAATTTACAAAAAGCTAGTGCAGAAACATCCGAAGGCTTACTGAAAAAACTGCAACAGGTTTCTATTAGCAATCAGAATATTTTTGATCAATTAATGGAAACAGCGAAGTATTGTTCTTTGGGTCAAATTACCAACGCGCTTTTTGAAGTAGGCGGACAGTACAGAAGAAACATGTAGTATTTTAAAAACTTAAATAACAACCTAACAACTTCCTATTTATGCGTCATTTACTTTTATTCTTAGCCATTTGCTGCTTCAGCTTTTTTTTAAGTTGTGGAGACCAAGCCAATACAGATACTACTAATGCTAATGCCGCAACGACCGTTGCGAATAAAGAAGCAGAAGCCAAACCGGAGAAAAAAGGAGTCAGAAATCCGCCAGAAAAAGTGGAAGAAGATGATCGAAAAATTGAATTAGATAAAATTCAATTACCCGACGGTTTTAAGATCGAAGTCTATGCTGATAAAATAAAAAATGCACGTTCCATGACACTTAGTCCAAGCGGGACGTTATTCGTTGGATCTATGCGAAAGGGAAATGTTTATGCGATCAAGGATACGGATGGTGATTTCAAAGGAGACAAAGTTTACACCATTGCTTCAGGATTAAATACGCCGAATGGCGTGGCATTTAAAGATGGTAGTTTATATGTTGCTGAAATCAACAGAATTCTACGATTCGATGATATTGAAAAAAACTTGGATAATCCTGGCAAGTATGAAGTAGTTTATGATAAATACCCAACAGACACGCATCATGGTTGGAAATATATTGCCTTTGGTCCAGATGGAAAATTGTATGTCCCTGTTGGAGCACCTTGTAATGTTTGTAGTTCAGATGAAATCTATGCGTCCATTACTCGCATGGATCCTGACGGCAGCAATATGGAAATCGTCCAGCATGGTATTCGAAATACGGTAGGTTTTAACTGGCATCCGGACAGTAAAGAACTTTGGTTTACGGATAACGGCCGAGACTGGCTTGGCGATGACATTCCTGCTTGTGAAGTTAATCATGCTCCAAAAGATGGAATGCATTTTGGCTTTCCGTATTGTCATCAAGGTGATTTGCCAGATGATGAGTTTGGCACAAAACCATGCGCTGATTTTACGCCTCCTGCTCAAAAAATGGGCGCTCATGTAGCTCCTCTTGGGATCGAATTTAATACCGGAGCACAGTTTCCAGACCAATATAAAAAGCAAATTTTTGTCGCAGAGCATGGATCTTGGAATCGTAGCAAAAAAAG
>CAYXQH010000247.1:0-8221 GCA_964467425.1 uncultured Saprospiraceae bacterium | reverse complement strand
GTGTGGTATTTTTTAATTAGTTTAGCATCCCTATTATTCAGATACTTAGGCTCGTTTACCGGTTTCACACTTAGAGCGTGTTTAAATTTCTATTAATTGGCTGCAAGCGGAAAACTTTATTTTGCATTTCGTTAAAAAGCCTTTAGGCAAGTATTCTTTGTGCCATTGGCACAAGCTCACTCAGGATGCTAAGGCATCGTCTACGTTTTTCGCCTCATTCAAAACAAAATTTTCTCGCTTTCGCGCAATCATAGAATTTTAAACACGCTCTTATATCTTTTCAACAATTACTTTGAAAAACAAATGGTCTTTGAGTCTCTGAATTTAAATATCAAGACTATCCTTGATCTGAATTTCTAAAAGATGAAAAAGTGTGTTTTTTTCTTGCTGCTACATGTCTCTTTTTATTTGCCTTCTCAGACTGTTATTAATGGAGATTTTGAATCAGGATCGACTGGATGGGTCGGACATTGTCCCTGTTCATCGGGAGGAAATTGTATAGAATTAAACCCTGAAACAGTCTATGGAGGAACTGTTTCCTCAAACACAGTAGCAGAAATTGATGGTCATAATAATTCAGGAACTACGGCTGACGATAGAGTACTTTGCCAATCAATTGATTGTTTTGTCATAGGCCGTGATTATACGCTTACATTTGATGCTTCAAGGCGTACTACAGGCCCTACACCGAATACAGTAGAAATTATTGTCGAAATAGACGGGGGAGTTTTAACTGAATTAATTTCCAGATCGGGACCTTTCGTTTGGATAACGGAATCCTTCACTTTTACTGCAACTCAAAATACCCATCTCCTAACCTTCAAACCTAACTTTAGTGGTAGTCATGGAATGTTAGTCAATGATGTGGAGATTCATCCAGATGTTCCGATATCTATTACTCCTGCTGGCCCATTTTGTGCAACCGATCCTTCAATACAACTTCAGGCAAACCCTCCTGGAGGAACTTGGTCAGGAACTGGAGTCAACTCAACTGGATTATTTAACCCCTCGACAGCTGGACAAGGAAATCATACTATTACCTATACTTTAAACAATGGTCCAGGGTGTCCTCCTGAAGAGGAGACTATAAATATAACGGTTAATTTGGGAGCTTCAATTAATCCTATTGATCCAGTATGTGATAACGATCTTCCATTTAATGCGACGGGAAATCCGTCTGGTGGCTCATGGTCAGGAGCTGTGACGGGTCCGAACGGACAAATAGATCCTTCCATTTTACAGGCTGGGACTCATAGTGTCACCTACACTATCACCAGTCCTTGTGTATCTTCTGATACTGAAACCTTTACAATAACAGCTGCACCAAATCCAGTAATCACGCCAATAACACCAGTTTGTGAGAATGTCGCTGCTTTCAATTTGTCAGCAACTCCAGCAAATGGAATTTGGGGAGGAGCAATATCAAGTAGTTTATTTAATCCAGCAAGTTTAGGTTCTGGCATACACCCAGTATCCTATGAAGTTACCTCAGGAAATTGCACAGGTATCGATATGATAGACATTGAAGTATTGGCAGCTCCCGATCCACAAATTACGCCGCCAGGTCAGATTTGTGATGGCGATGGTATTATAACTTTATCGGCAACACCTCCATTCATTGGAACTTGGGGGGGTGTAGCCAATAGCTTAGGGGAAATAGACCCAGATTTTTTAGGAGCTGGCACTTTCAATGTAACCTATGAAGTGACCAATAGTGATAATTGTACGGAGATTGCAGATTTAGATTTTGTAATCACTCCATTACCAATTGTTTTCATAGACCCAATAGCTCCCATTTGCGAAACCGACGATCCTATCACCTTAATTCATGGACCATTTGGCGGAACATGGACGGGTGATGTAGACGGGTCTGGAGGAATCGATCCAGCAAATCTTGGTGAAGGAATCTTTACTGGAAATTACGAGGTCACATCTGGAGGTTGCACGAAAGATTCAACGATTACTTTTGAGGTATTACCAGGGCCAGATATTTCAATTGATCAAATACCTGATATTTGTCAAAATGGAGGGCTCTTTGAGGTATTCGCAGATCCTCCAAATGGTACTTGGGGAGGTGTCGCCGATGCCTTAGGTATGGTTGATCCAAGTATATTAAGTTCTGGTTTTCATGAAGTTACCTATACTGCTACTTCGCCAGATGGTTGTGAAGATACCCAAAGTGAATTTTTTGAAGTTTTTGAGGAACCATCCATTGTTTTCCTCAACACAGGTCCTTTTTGTTTAGAAAATATAATACATACAATTGATGCGAATCCTTTTGGCGGCACCTTTAGTGGTGATGTAGATTTCGATGGTAGTTTCAATCCTATCAATTTAGGAGCAGGTACTTTCAAAGCAGTCTATTCCTATGACTCAGGAGATTGTGAGACAGCAGATTCGATCATGTTCACCATTCTTCCAGCAGATCAAATCAACTTTTTAAGTGATAGTGTTTTTTGTCAAAATTCAGGTATAGTGAGTTTATTGGCAACACCTTCAGGAGGGAGTTGGACTGGTACCAATATAGGCTCAACAGGTCAACTCAATACAAATGGATTAGCCATTGGTACTTACCCTATGACTTATACAACATCTTCTGCGAACAACTGTGTCGCCTCCAAGATTATGAATGTGGTAATCTTAGGAATCGAAGCAGACATAGATGGACCTGACGAATTTTGCCAATCGGATGGCATTCAAACCTTTTTTGGAGATCCCACAAATGGAACTTGGGGAGGTGTCGCTGATGCCTTTGGCATGGTTGACCCAAGCACATTAGCCGCAGGTGTTCATGAGGTTACCTACACTGTAACATCGTCAGATGGCTGCCAAGATACGGATATGGAAACGTTTAGAATTTTAGAAATACCTGACGTCTTTTTCTTTAACACTGGACCTTTTTGCTTAGAAGATCAGTTACATTTTATCGATGTCGATCCTTATGGAGGATTTTGGTCTGGTGATGTAGATTTCGATGGTAGTTTCAATCCAATAAATTTAGGAGTGGGTACTTTCACAGCTGTATATTTTTATGACTTAGAATGTGAAGCCACTGATTCGGTTATGTTTTCGATTATTTCATCGGGTGTGGTCACTTTTGGTGATAGCATCTTTTGTCAAAATACCGGTTTGGTAACACTCAGCGCAGATCCTTCTGGAGGAACTTGGAGTGGATCCAACGTAAATTCATCAGGTGAATTCAATACCGATGGATTGGCAGTTGGTATTTACCCTGTAACCTATACTATCTCTGCTGGTGGAAATTGTACGACAACCAAAACTTTGAATATAGAAATTAGAGGGATCGAAGCGGTTATTACTGGTCAAGATCAATTTTGCCAAACAGATGGTATCCAATCCTTTAGCGGAAATCCAATAAATGGGACTTGGGGCGGTGTTTCAGATGCTTCTGGAATGGTCGACCCAAGCACATTAAGCGCTGGCGCTCATGACTTGACTTACACTGCAACTTCAGCTGATGGGTGCGAAGACACTGCCACCAAGACTATTACCATTTTAGCAGCTCCACCTATTAATTTCTCCAACACAGGTCCTTTTTGTTTGGGAGATCAAATACAAACAATTCGGGCAAATCCAACAGGAGGAACTTGGAGTGGCGACGTAGATATAAATGGTAGTTTCAATTCAATCGATTTGGGAGCAGGTACTTTCAAAGCCGTTTATTTTAATAATTCAGGAAATTGTGATGCTTTGGATTCAGTTTTCTTTTCGATAATCTCACCAGATGCAGTCACCTTTGGTGATAGTATTTTTTGTGAAAACTCAGGTCTCCAAATCCTAATTGCTACGCCATCGGGAGGAATGTGGAGTGGCACAAACGTAAGCCCAACAGGCGAACTTAACACGGATGGATTAGCAATCGGAACCTACCCGATAACCTATACCATTTCTGCTGGTACTAATTGTACTTCCACCAAAATGATAAACATAGAAATCAGAGGAATCGAAGCAACTATCAATGGTCCAGACAATTTTTGCCAAACAGCAGATATTCAAAACTATATCGGAAACCCCATAAATGGAACTTGGGGAGGGGCTGCTAACATGGCAGGAGAAGTCAATCCAACCACTCTAACAATTGGGAACCATGATATAACTTATAGCATAACTTCCACAGATGGCTGTATGGATACTGCAACTTTTCCAATTGAAATCACAAATCCACCCACAGCTACTTTGACCGGGACGGGAACAATTTGCTCAACTGGTAACACCACAACTGATTTAACAATTAATCTAACTGGTGTCGCTCCTTGGCAAGTGGAATACACGATTGATGGAGTGACACAAACTGCTGTCACAGTCAATTCCAATCCTTTCCAATTTACAGTAAGTCAGGCTGGAGAATACTTATTGACAGGCGTTACCGATTCTGAAGGTTGTCCAAATGTTGCAACTGGCATGGCAACCGTTACCGAACTAACTCCGCTCGTCATCAACAACCTTATACCCGTTTGTAATAATATCGGAACGGGATATACTTTCTCTTTTGAAATAAACGGAGGTGATCCAACTTCTTATATGATAAGTGGCGTGACTGGAACACTAACTGGCAACACTTTTACAAGTGACTTTTTAGGAAACTTAGTGCAAGCAAATTTCACTGTGAGCGATAATAGTGGTTGTGGCCCGGTCAGTGATATGCTTACCCTCGACTGCGCCTGTGAAACGATGGTTGGAGAAATGAACCCAAATCTCGTAGATCTGTGTGAAGGTGAAACTGCTGAAGGCATTTACGATAGTAGCTTAGAAATTTTAGATTCGGACGATATCCTTCAATATGTTTTGCATACCAATGCAGGCATCTCGTTGGGTAATGTCATTGCATTCAATGATATTCCAATTTTTGACTTTATGGCTCCAATGCAATTTGAAACGACTTATTACATTTCTGCAATTGCAGGTAATAATGACGGAAGTGGCAATGTAGACCTAACAGATATTTGTACTCAAATTGCTCCTGGCACGCCCGTCATTTGGCATGAAACACCAACGGCAACCATCAGCGGCATGGACAATATTTGTCCTGGTGGTGAAGCGACTTTGATTATCAATTTCACAGGCACTGGTCCATGGGATATTCAATACAGTGATGGAACGACTATGAATGATGTGGTAGGAATCATGAATTCGCCTTTTGAAATAAAAATCAATCCACAAAGTAATACGACTTATCAATTGGCGAGTGTTGCAACCCGTTTCTGTCCAGGAACCATTAGTGGAAATGCTAACATTACAACCGTCACTTCTCCAACCGTAGAAAATATTGTAACAGAATGCAACCCTGATAAAACTGCCTACACTATCACTTTTGATATCATCGATGGAGATATGCCAACCTACAACGTGATGGGCAATAGCGGTAACCTATCAGGGAACACTTTTGTATCAGATCCAATAACAGTAGGAGATGGATATTCTTTCACCGTAACTGATGGATTCGATTGTGATCCTTTCATTTTTTCCGAAGCTTCTATTTTTTGTAATTGCGAAACGGAGGCAGGTACAATGGCTGGAAATCAGCAAGAAATTTGTATCGATGAAACAATTCAGCTTTCGCACAATTTAGACGAATTTTTGGATGCGAATGATGTATTAGTTTTTGTTTTACATGATGGAGATGCTAATAATTTAGGTAACATCTTAATGCAAAATGTAATTCCAGAATTTAGCTTTGATGCTAGTATTTTGCAACCTGGAATTACTTATTATGTTTCGGCTATTGCAGGAAATGGACCTCCAATAGATCTATCAGATCGATGTCTATCTGTTTCGCTGGGTATCCCCGTTATTTTTCATGAATTGCCAACCGTCACTTTGGATGCTGATCCAGCAATTTGTTTGGGAGACGATGCGACGGTCAATTTACAATTTACAGGAGCAGCCCCCTACTTTGTTACTTTTTCAAATGGAACTACTTTAGATAACATCAATAATGATTTCGATTTTCAAGAAAGAATTATTCAAAATACGACTTACAGTATCATAAAGGTGATTGATGCAAATGGTTGTGAAAACATTGGTACAAATGACGTAACCATCCAAGTGAATGAACCACCAATGGCAACCGTCATCAATGGCGCCATTTGTAATATTGGCAATAATGGAAATGTCACTACACTTGATTTTAGTGAATTAATTTCATCAGGTGATCCGACAGGTATTTGGAGAGATGTAGATGGATCAGGCGCAACGGGAAGTTTTCCAATAATCGATTTTTCAGGGATCATACCTGGGGCTTATCGTTTTGAATATACGACCGGAGCAGCAGTAACTCCTTGTCAAAATGTGAGCTATACAATTTCTATTGAAGTATTAGATTGCTCTTGCCCGCCCATTGCTACGGCACCAGCTGGACCATTTTGCAACGACAATGCAATACTCAATCTCGATGATATTACCTTGACCAACGAAATAGGTATTTGGAGCATCACAGCAGCACCGACCGGTTCGACAGTGAACATTCTAAATAATACTTTTGATGCAACCGATCAACCAATGGGGGATTATGAATTGACCTTCACACTCGACCAAAATCCAGGTCCAGATTGTCAAGCATCAAGCAGCCAAACGATAACTATTTTTGAAGCCGTCAGTGCTGGACAAAGTCCCGGCACCTTGCAAATTTGCAACGATGAATCAATCCTAAATTTATTTGATGAATTAGTTGGAGCAACACCTGGTGGTACATGGACAGACCAATCTATCAATGGAGCAACTGGTTTTAATGATGGTATTTTAAACACTCAAAATTTAAGTCCAGGCACTTATACTTTCACTTATGAAGTCACTTCAAACCCGCCTTGTTCTAACGATAGTCAGGAGATTACGATTGAAATAGAAAACACAGTCGTAGCAGGTGATTTAGTAGAAAATCTAAGTCTTTGTGAGGGCGATGATCAAACAATCGACCTGTTCGATTTAATCGAGAATAATGATCCTGATGGAATATGGAATGACCTTTCTACCAATCCAGTAAATGGATTTAATAATTCAACTTTTGCAACCAATAACCTTTCGACAGGTACTTATACATTTGAGTATTTACTCACCACACAAGGAATTTGCCCAGAAGATAGAATAGAAGTAGAAGTCGTGATCAATCCAAATCCAATCGCAGAGGCAGGTGAAGCCGATGAATTAAGTTGTGAGAACCGAATCGCCAACCTCGGAGGGCAATCTTCAAGTGGCCCAAACATCATTTACCAATGGACTGGTAATGTTGACAATCCAAATGCAGCCACGACTTTTACAAATGAAGCAGATACTTACATTTTGCTGGTAACTGATACTTTGAGTGGTTGTAATGCAACTGATGAAATAACCGTGACAGAAGACGGAACCCCTCCGACACTCAATGCCAACTCTATCGAGATTACTTGTTTTGGTGATAATGATGGTGAGATAAAAGTTGAAAATGTAGTCAATGGAGTCCCACCCTATTTGTATTCACTCAATGATAGTGCTCTTAGTTCTGATAATGAATTCAGCAACTTGTCTCCAGGGGTTTATGTGCTTGAGGTAGAAGATGCAGAAGGTTGTAAAGATACCCTAACCTTTACGATTGATGAACCAATGGAAGTTACCGTCACTTTATCGACCAGCCTTACCAATAGTAGTAATCTGATTCAATTTGGTGATAGTATTCAACTAAATGCGAATATTAGTGCGCCATATGATTCTATTTCTTGGAGTCCTCCAGAGGCATTTGATGATTGTGATCCTCAGTTAGATCCAAATGGTTGTGAAAATCCTTGGGTTTCGCCAGAAATTTTGACCACCTACCAAGTCTATGTTGTCAATGAGAATGGATGTGCCGATCGAGCTTCCATAACAATTGCAGTAAAGAAAGAATTTAGTGTTTTCATTCCAAGTGCCTTTTCACCTAATGATGATGGTATCAATGATATCTTCCGTATTTATACAGATAAAAATGTAGAAAAAATAAAATCGTTTTTAGTCTTTGATCGATGGGGTGAAAACGTTTTTGAGCTTTATGACTTTCATCCTGATGAACCAGCTGCTGGTTGGAATGGATTATTTAGAGGTAAAAAAATGAATTCAGCAGTTTTTGTGTTTTATGCAGAAATCGAATTTAAAGATGGGTCTACCCAACTTTTTGAAGGTGATGTATCCTTATTAAAATAAGTAACGGTCAAACAATAACTTCCTGATTTTACAAGTAATTCCCCGATGTGAA
>CAYXQH010000246.1:0-8269 GCA_964467425.1 uncultured Saprospiraceae bacterium | reverse complement strand
AATAATAATGACAAGCACTTATTTAAAAAATAGAAAGAACTATTAATTGTTCAAACTATATGGTTATGTAATTATCTAAGTTAGATGGTTAAAAAGACATAACGATATAACTACATAAGCACATTTTAAAAATCAGAGATTAGTGTAAAATCATTCATTTTAATTTGTTTAAATATTATGTCCTCTTACTTATAACATTAAAACCCTCGAAACACTATGTCAAAATTCATCCTCCTACTTCTTTTCCTGGGAATTTTAGGTTCCTGGGTTTCCGAACCTTTTTCTATTGACCCAAAAGACGAACGTATCGATAAATACCGACCTTCTTTACAAAGAAAAACTAATACTACTTCATTCGACACGGTACACATTGTACAAACAAGCTATGATAAATCAACTACAGCTTTTCATTATTCTAAACCTATGAACTCAAAATATTAATGAATATCCTATCATAGCGGTTCTCTCATAGTCTGTTTGAAGACCATCCCTCCAAGGTGGTCTTTTTTTATATTCCATGCAATTTAAATTAAATATATAAAATACTGACAATCAATGATAATGGCATACACTTTGTTATATAAATGATAGACATATTATATTTTATTCATATTTGAAACAAAAGAGCAGAAAATCCGAATAATTATTTAAAATCAATAAGATAATTTTGTCTCTATTTCCTATTTTCCAAACTCACACACTAAGAAACCTGGAGAATATCAAGTACAAACAGGTTTTTACTTTTTAGAAATCTACACACAATTAGAAAGCCTTTAAAAAAAGGCCTCTGCACTTATAAGAATAAGAACAAACACTTACCAACCCGAAATCTTTATGAAAAGGTTTCGGGTTTTTTATTTCCTTTTAAAAACAGTACATTGTATTATGTTGTTATAAACAACGAGACATGAATAATGATTGGTTTTATTAAAAAACAATTATCTTTCACTCAATAAATATGGTTATATAGCTATGTCGGTAATATGGTTAACAAAACATAACGATATAACCACAGAACCACATTTCAAGAATCTAAGATTAGAGTGTAATCATTCAATTTAAATTGTTTAAATATTAGTCTCCAATTCTAAACATAGCCCTACCAAATGCTTATTTTTTTGCGATCATAAAAACCGCTTGTTATGAGCCTAAATGCATCTAAGTTTTCAGATTATTCTCCTGGAGTTTTAAGTTTACTTCCTCTTTATTATATAGGCTGGGCAGACAGTATATTGAGTCCTAGTGAAGTAAAGCTAATCCGGGAAAAAGTAAATCAATTAACCTTTCTTACCATTGCCGATAAACGTCAATTGGTTGAATGGACAGATCCATCTAATCCTCCTTCACCTGATTTGTTTAGACATTGGATGTCCGTTCTTCGTAAGCAAGCGGAGAAGATTCCAAAAGGTTCCAGAAAAAACCTGGTTGAACTCGGATTGGAAATGGCCTCTAAAAGTGCTACTGATCAAGAAGTCTTAAAATGGCAAACGGATGACACCAAAAATGCATTAAAGGATATAGAAGGTGCTTTGGGTATTGAAAACAGTCAATTTTTCAATACGATTTTCCAACATAATCAAGAGGATCCGACACAAACGAATCTTCAGGCTTTAAAAGGATTGCTTGATGATGAATATTCCGAAACTCGGGAACAATTGCGTACCCTGCTTAGTGATCCTGCTTTTAAATTAGAAACTATACGAGATAAAGACGCCTACCGATTAAAGGTTTTGGAATGGTGTAAAATGTTAGCGAAAAGAGGGTTTGGAGCTATCTCCTACCCTAGTGAATACGGTGGAAAAGGAAGTATGGGCGATTACATCGCGACGTTTGAAATGCTCGGATATCATGACTCCAGCCTGGCTATAAAATTCGGTGTCCAATTTGGTTTGTTCGGAGGAAGTGTCCTTTGGTTGGGAACTAAAAAACATCATGATAAATACCTAAGCGATATTGGTTCGCTTAAACTCCCTGGCTGTTTCGCAATGACAGAAACAGGTCATGGTTCTAATGTCAGAGGTTTAGAAACTACTGCAACTTATGATCCATCCACAGATGAATTTGTGATCCATACTCCACATGAAGGTGCTGGAAAAGAATATATTGGAAATGCCTTGCATGGTCGAATGGCCTCTACCTTTGCCCAATTAATCGTTGATGGAAAAAATCATGGCGTCCACGCACTTCTAGTTCCAATGCGAGATGAATCGCATCAATTATTACCAGGTGTTCGTGTAGAGGACTGTGGCTATAAATTAGGACTAAATGGAGTGGACAATGGAAGAATCTGGTTTGATCAAGTTAGAGTGCCTAGAGAAAATCTACTCAATAAATTTGGTAACGTTGATGAACAAGGCAATTACTCTAGCCCTATTGAAAATCCTTCCAAACGATTTTTCACCATGTTAGGTACCTTAGTTGGTGGTCGGGTCAGTGTACCGAGAGCTGGATTGAGTTCTGCAAAAACAGGTTTGACTATAGCTATTAAATACGGTCTTAAACGTCGTCAATTTGCTCCCAAAGATGGAGAGGCTGAAACAATTTTATTGGACTACCCTAGTCATCAGCGACGCTTGATGCCTTTATTGGCTCAATCTTATGCTTTGGACTTTGCATTGACTCATCTAACAAAGCGCTATGTAAATCGTACCGAAAAAGACATTCGTGAAATCGAGACACTAGCAGCTGGAATGAAATCTTATGCGACCTGGTTTACTACTAGTGCCCTCCAGGAGTGTCGAGAAGCTTGTGGAGGAAAAGGCTACCTTGCGGAGAATCGCTTCGCAGATTTAAAAGCGGATACAGATATCTACACCACCTTCGAAGGCGATAATACCGTCCTTATGCAGCTGGTTTCCAAAGGTCTACTTTCGGATTTCAAGAAGGCTTTTCATGATGAAGGCTTCATGGCTATTTTAAGATTATTAAATACCCAGGTTAGTTCTACCATTACAGAATACAATCGGTTTTTCACCACCAATACGGCTATTGAACATTTACTTGATGCTGACTTTCAATTGGAATCTTTCCGGCATCGACAAGAGCAATTATTGATCTCTGTCAGCCAACGTATGCGGAAATATTTAAAGAAGAAAATTCCATCGTATGATGCTTATCTTCGGTGTCAGCCGCATCTCCTGACTTTAGCTCATGCTTATATTGAGTATGTTGTTTTGGAACAGTTTATCAAAACAGTGCAGGGTCTGGAAGATGAAAACTTGAAAACGATGCTAAAGCGTCTTTGTGATTTATATGCTTTATCGACGATGGAAAAACACAAAGGCTGGTATTTAGAAAGCGAATATATGCAGCCAGCTAAATCCAAAGCTATTCGTCGGGTTGTGGATAAATTATGTAAAGAGGTACGCTTAGACGCTGGTCAATTAGTAGACGCTTTTGATATTCCAAAGCAATGTTTGGCTGCGCCGATTATTGATTAACTAGCTTTGTAATACCGGCTAAATTTTATTTGATTTTCTTAGGCTTTCCGGAACGCTTATTAAAGCGTGTCAAAACCGTATCAATCGAGTGGTTACTTATATTTTCAAAAAGCGAATAATCTTCATATGCTTTTTGATATTCCTTTTCTTTATAAAGTGGAATTACTTTTCCAATATGTTTATGAAGGGTATTAATCCGATTAGGTTCTGCATTATAGGAAGTGACATCCGCCTTTTTTGCATCGAATTTTTTATGATCAAACTTCCCATAGGTCATCGAAGATAATTCTTCTAATAAAGGTGCCGTTCCCGGGCTTTCAAAAGTTATCGCTTTACAATTACTTTCCACTGCACAAAGCTCTGCTAAAACTGCTCCGAGCGAATGACCAGTATGAACAACCTTAGGTTTTTTACCATGTTTTTCTTCAAAGGCGGAAATTGCAGAAGCTGTAAATTTTCTAGCTTCCAAAAACTGCGCTTTAGGAATCTTTCCAGAATATATTTCATAATCATCATCAAGGTCACGAACCATTTCCCATAGTTGGGAACCTATTTTCCGATCCACTTTTTGACCTTCTGTATATGCGCTAATCAAATTATCTGTTCCACGATGTGCAATAATTAATTGATTCGATTTTTTATCAATATATGCTTGTCCATAATAGCCGCCTCCGGATACCGCTTTGAATGCCAGGTAAGACACCAACTCATCCTTCTCTTCTGCCTGACTTAACTCGATAACTTTTCCAACATCAATATTATCTAAAAAACTTCCAAGATGATCGCCAAAGGATTTTTCTTTCTCTTCATAAGTTTGAAACGTTTGAAATTTCTCCGGGAGTTGTTTTGTTCCGTCATTATAAACATGAGCGCTTAGCAAAGCATACTCATACGGGCTTACCCGATTGTTCGTTTTGCAAGACAAAACACAAATAAGTAAAAGTAAAAATCCGAAGTATCTGGCTTTCATTTTTTCGTTACAATGATTTAAAAATCGTCTATTCTAATGACGAATCAAATAGTTATTTAGTTACACTAAAATAAATATAAGGTTAAAACGACGATTTTAAGCCCGAATTATACGAAATATCCAATTTGTTATACTGATTTGTTTAAAAACCAGCCCTATTCGTTTTTCAAAACGATCAATTTAAACAGGCCGGATTTCTTTGCAGAGGTTGCATTTAAAAAATAGACCCCATTTGAAAGGTTTTCTGGTGTATTAAAATGAAATTGTTGATTTGAAGATACTGTTGGGTGGATACTTGCGACTTGTTTACCATTTGTATCTAAGAGTTGAAATCTCCAGTTTTCGTTCGAAAAGTCTCCTTCTAAAACAAAAGAAGAACGAACCGGGTTTGGATAAATGGAAGCTTCTATTTTTTCTACTTTATCGTTTGCTAAAACATTAGGATCTCGAATCAGGAGTACATCTTTACCTTCTCGGTTTGATACATAAATATCTTCAAATGAATCTCCATTAAAATCTGCGGCAACTATACCGTAAGCTTCGACAGCGATCGGTGATCCAAAAATAACATTCGTAGCTTCTGTATATTTTCCAGCACCATTATTAATATAGGCTATCAAGGGAATACCTAAAACATTAGCAGCAATCAAATCAGGATCACCATCAAAATCAAAATCTGTAAAAACGGCATCCAAGGTTTGATCGGTATAAGCTGGAAGGTAGGCTTCTGTAAAATCTGAAAAATAACCGTTTCCATCATTCAGGTATAAACGATTTTTAGGATCTTTCCCAGGTACAAATTCTACGTTACATAAATAGATATCCTGATCGCCATCTAAATCAACATCCTCAAATTTTACTGTGCGGCTATCGATGTTTAAACCTTGTGGCAAACGAGCATTTGACTCATCCAAAAAAACACCAGCGCCATTATTAATTAATATTCGGTTTACATCTTCATTCGCTACAAAAATATCAAGGTCTCCGTCTCCATCAACATCTGTTGTTGCAATATCTTGCGTTAAGTCATCCACAAAAGGAATTCGGTCAAAAGTCTGATTGATAAAGTCGCCGTTTCCATCATTAATCAGCATCATATTCTGACCATTATTCCCAAGCATGATGTCTGCAATATTATCTCCATTAAAATCTTTAGCTTCTATTGCCCGGCAAGTTGTAAACGGCAAGAACAATGGTGGCACTGTAAAACTAGCTCCTCCAGAATTCCAATAATATTCATGCTCAAAATCATCCTCACTTACAAAAAGTAAATCCAGATGACCATTCCCATTAAAATCACCTACTGCAATGGCTTCACTATCATGTTCTTCATTTATAGGAATTCCAACATCCCCACGTGTAAAAACGCCTGATCCATTATTGAGCAACACTACATTATTTTCAAATTCGTTGGCAAGTATAATATCGATATCTCCATCATTATCAATATCGACGGCTAAAACATCCTTTGTTAGAAAAGAAGCATCATCATCCGGCAAATTGGAAGATACATCTATATAGTATTGCCCGAAAGATTGATTTGGAAGATAAACCAATAGAATAAACACAGCTAGTAAAAGCTGTTGGGTAGCGACTGATCTCATAGGAATAGTTGTTTGTTTATACCAAACAAAGATACGAAGAAATCAACAAGTTAAACATCCTCTATTTAGGGTATTTTTTGATCTATAACAGTCTGATTTCAAAAAAAATGAGCAAATTCTTAGTTTCTCATTTTTTTAAAAGCATTAATTAGTCCATTAGTAGAAGGGTCATGGGACTCAATAGCGTCATTAGATGTTAATTCAGGGAGGATTTTTTTTGCCAGCTCTTTCCCCAATTGAACCCCCCATTGATCAAAGCTAAACACATTCCAGATGACACCTTGCGTAAATATTTTATGCTCATACATCGCAATCAATTGTCCCAATTGATAAGGGTTTAATTTTTTAAACAGAATAGAATTTGTAGGTCGATTACCCTCAAAAACTTTAAAAGGTGCCAGGTCTGAAATCTCGGCATCGGTTTTTCCTTTTCCTTGTAACTCTTCTGTCACTTCAGCTTGGTTTTTACCTTTCATTAGCGCTTCCGTTTGTGCAAAGAAATTCGAAAGCAAAATAGCATGATGATCGCCAATTGGATTTTGAGAAATAGCTGGTGCCATAAAATCGCAAGGAATCAATTTGGTGCCCTGATGAATTAATTGATAAAAAGCATGCTGACCATTTGTTCCTGGTTCACCCCATAATACCGGACCTGTTTGATAATTCACTTTTTCACCAGAGCGATCAACATTCTTTCCATTGCTTTCCATATTTGCTTGTTGGAAATAAGCAGCGAAGCGATGTAAATATTGGTCGTAGGGTAAAATGGCTTCGGATTCTGCATTGAAAAAATTATTGTACCAAATTCCCAGCATCGCGAGGATAACAGGAATATTTTTATCGAACGGTGTATTTTTGAAATGCTGATCCATAGAATGCATTCCATCTAGTATTTTAGAAAAATGCTCAAACCCAATGGTGCAGGCAACGGTCAAGCCTATTGCAGAGCTTAATGAATAACGTCCTCCTACCCAATCCCAAAACACAAACATATTTTCGGGTGCAATTCCAAAAGCATTTACGCCTTTAGCATTAGTAGAAACTGCTACGAAATGATTTTTTACAAAGTCTTCATCTTTAGCGGTTTCCAAAAACCATTTTCTTGCAGTAAAAGCATTCGTCATCGTTTCTTGTGTAGTAAACGATTTAGAAGCAATGACAAAAAGTGTCGTTTCTGGATTTACTTTTTTAAGAACTTCGGCAATATGTGTTCCATCAACATTAGAAACAAAATGCGCCTGAATATTTTCACTCCAATAAGGTTTTAAAGCTTCGGTCGCCATGACCAATCCCAGATCTGATCCTCCAATCCCAATATTGACAATATCCGAAATTGGTTTCCCTGAAAAGCCTTTCCATTCCCCATTGAGAATAGCAGCGGAAAAAGTCTCCATTTGTTGGAGTACTTGATTCACAGAATTCATTACATCCGAATCGTTTACCATCACTGGATCATTAGAACGATTTCGAAGTGCCGTATGTAACACCGCTCTTTGCTCTGTTTCATTTATTACAGCCCCTGAAAATTGCTGTTTGATTGCATCCTCTAATTGACATTCTTTTGCCAGTTGCATCAATAGATCGAAGGTTTCTTGGCTAATCCTATTTTTAGAAAAATCCACCAGCATATCTTCCAACTGAATAGAGAATCGATCGAATCTTTTTGAGTCCTCTGCGAATAAATCTCGCATCTGAATATCTTTGATTGCTTCAAAATGTAGTTCCAATGATTTCCAAGCTTGGGTAGTTGTAGGGTTTTGCCGTTTGAGCATTTTTAAAGGATTGTAATTCACCGCTGGAAAAAGGATAGCTGCGGAGAGGTTTATATAATAAGACGTCCTATTTCCACGCAAAAGTACTATTCTTTTTGAAAAGAAAGAGCTAGATTCATTTCGAGTTTTTAGTTTTTCATTACCTTTCTAAAAATCCCGATTTGGATGTCTAAAAATATTGAAACAGGAAACAAAGGCGAAGCTATAGCAAAGGACTATTTGCTCAAAAAGGGGTATACCATTTTAGAAAGTAACTGGCGTTTTAGTCGGGCTGAAATTGACCTTATTGCTATGGATGGTCAAATTTTAGTTTTTATTGAAGTTAAAACCAGAAGTACAGGCTTGTTTGGAGCACCAGAACTTGCGGTCGATCAGCATAAGCAAGATTTAATGACTGATGCTGCAAATGCTTATATGCAAAAGATCAATCACGATTGGGAAGTTCGCTTTGATATTATCTCTATTATTTTAGAAAAGGATCAA
>CAYXQH010000245.1:3741-8279 GCA_964467425.1 uncultured Saprospiraceae bacterium | reverse complement strand
CGATACTCCTGATTAGAAACAATACCATTTTTCAACGATTTCATTTCTTTGGAAATCCGAACTTTTAACCGTTCAACAACCGGATATTTATTTTCTTCATCTATAACATCCAGAATCTTTTCTATGCTTTCTAAGTTTTCTAAAAAATCTTCGTGGATGGCATTATTCCGAAAATTTGTAGACCCAACAATATCTGCTTGCCCATATAATGGATAAACTTTTTTAAATGTAATAGGATCAATGCGTGCATCGTCTCCTTCTTTTTTTCGTCGGGCAATTAATTTAAAAGCCGCATCTACAAATTTCCATTCGACGCTGGGATGCAAGGCGGTATAACGATCTCTGATGATAGCTTCTACCTCATTATCAATTTCCTGTCGACTTCGGCGAAGTACGGTTCTAAACAACGGGCGAATCTCGCGCAGTTTTCGTTCCGTAAAACTATTCAACTCATACGCTCTTGGCGAGCCTAATTCTAAAATTCCAATCACACGATTCTCCGAACGCATTAAAGGAACAATGACGACCGATTTAAATTTTCTTTTTAGCAATTGCTTTTCCAGAGCTGTAGGCTTAGTGATTTTCTCCAGATCCTCGATGACCAAGGTCTCCCCTCCTTTACATGCTTGCTCGTAAATAGATCCAGCATGCTTTTCACTAAAAAGACGTTTCATCTTTTTACCGAGGAGTGAATGATTAATCTTATACTTATGTGGCCGTTTTGCTCCGACTGGATAATCAACTGCCATCAGTCCCATTTCTAAATCTTTTATATCAAAATAGGTTCGCAATTGATACTGCAGTTCAAGAATACTTTCTGATTCAACAATCGCATCTTTATTAAGCAAAACTTTTTTCAAACGAGAAATAGCCTCTCCTTCTGTCACATCAATCAAAGCTACACTCACCATTCCCTGAAATTCGAAATGCGAAGGAGAAATAAACTGCAACCACAAATCGACATTATTAAAATCGGTCAACAACATATTTATCTCTTCCTGAGAGATCGACTTCAATGGTTTTAGTTTTTTAATCTCAACAAACTTGGTATTATATTCCAATTTGTAATGTCGTTCAAAAGGACTGGAATCCGTTTTCAATGAAAGGACTGACTCTTCTCGGTACCTGATTTGCTGCCCATAAAAACGGTTTAAAATCATAAGACAGGCACGGATAATAGTGGCATTGTTCACTCCTTCCTGATTACTTATCGAAAAGGAAATATTTTCTTTAGAAAATAGATTGATAAAAGGACGAGTATAATAAAAACCGGAAGGATCGAAAGGTTTTCTGGCAAAGGCCAATTCCTGGTCTCTCAAAGCCGAAGGAAAAATTCCAGTCAACATCAATTCAACAAAATCTCGTTTATCTTCTATTTCATCCAGACTATCAAAGGGGGTTAAAAATTCAAGGCTATTATCTAGTTGTTTGGTAATTTCTTTGGCGACAATCATTTCACCGGAATCACCTGTTCCAACTTTTTTCTTCCAATGGTTAATCAATGGAACGAAACTCAATTTGCAGGAAAAAGGGAATCGAAAGTAACCTAACTTTTTCTTGGTAGCGTCCAATCGAAGAATGTCAATCCCTGCGGGACTGAACAATCGTTTTCCTTCTTTATACTTGGGTCTTAATGGCATTCCAAAAAAATTGTTAGCTTATAATATCACAAGTTACACTTCGTTAAACTTGTTTATGTATTATTAAGCCTCAAATTTTGAATTAAATTCAAAATTTGAGGCTTAATTTATAACATATCTAACGAGCAAAGAAAAAAACTAGTCTTTTTACAATAAGAAAACCTTCTGACATCTGTCTATCTGATACCTGACTACTATTTTTTAAAACGCATGTCCAACTTTGACGACAAATCGTTCATCTTCAGGTGATTTGAATAACTGAGCAGAAATAACTAAAAAGTCTATTGGTGCCATCCAAATTCCACCACCATAACCATAATGCCAGGTGTTTGAATCTTCACCATCCAACCACACCCGTCCATAATCAAAGCCTCCACTTAAACCAAAAGAGAAAGGCATAATATTGTTTTTGGATTGAAATAGACGCCAGCGGAAATCATTATTATGATAAAACGTGATATCACCAGCGAATCGTTGTGCTCGATAACCTCGCAAATTATAATTCCCTCCTAATCTTGGTGCTTGAAAAAACTCGTAATTCCCTCCTGCCTGAGAAGTACCAATTCTACTCGCATAAACAATTGTTTCTGCTTTATTCAAACTTTCATAAATGGTTAATTCTGCATTAAATGGAATGAAATATTTTTTAGAATCAGCGACATTATATTTCCACCCTAAACCTAATTCAAAAATGATCCCTCTGGTCGGATTCGCCAGACTATTTACGTTAATAAGATTCAAGTCTACCTCAAGCCCTGTATAATATTTAGAATCAAAAATTTCAGCTGGCAAATTAGCATCCACAGTGGATACAAAACGGCCGATTGTTTCCTCTACATTGATACGTTCTACGAATGGGCCAATCGTGAGAAAGCCACCGCCACCTCCTATCGGATTTTTTAAGGCAAGCTTCATTCGGAACAAGCTGTTTCGAACTCTATTAAAATCAAAATCTTGCTGAATAATTTCAGTTTCATTACCCAGTCCAAAATAATTATTCACAAATTTAGGTGCCTGAAATAAACCTTCCAGCAGAATATCTGAATCACCTAAAGCATCTACAATATTCCCTTCATAAAAAATGTCATAGGCTTGGGTCGCAAAGGCATATCCAAATTTTACTTTATGTGTTGCAGCATAAGGACTCTTCTTAAACTTGTATTTTGTAAACAGTAAATCCGCTCCAACAGATACACCATCATCCGGATTATAACCAATCAATGGCAAAGGCGTCAGATAATCATATTCATAATGGTAATCTCCTTTATTAAAAAAGTTTTTCTCTCGTTCATCCGAAGTCATATCTTTGGCTTCTCTTCCTAAGCGTAGAATATTCTCGGTTGGTGTATCATAAATTTTAGTTTTTTTAGACATCCCACGTACAAAGGATTCGTCCAAAAAATGATCCTCATCTAATCCTCCAATCAATCGAATTAAAATTCCTTTTTTTACTTTTCCAGTCACATGAAACCGATCGTGATCCTGTTCTCCGTACAGTCGAATTTCTTTAGTTTCCTTGGTGAAAAATATTCGGTGATAGACTAAAAGCGAATCTCGTCCTTTATTTTTTAGCTGATAAACTCGTACTCTTGTTTCGCGATCATTTATTCGCTCTATTTTGAAAAGCTCTTTCTTTTCTGTTCCTGGAATATCAACATTTTCTGCCAATAAGAGATAATGTCTTTTGGCAAGCTTTACTAAATCATCTCTTCGTTTTTTCGTTATTTCCGCAATTTTTTTACCCGTCGTTTCATAAGCATATTCGGGCCATGATTCGAAAGCTTTATCAATTTCTTCATCCGTCAGATTTTCCTGGATATATTTCGCCTCTTTCTCCCATTCTGTCCAAGACAGTTCATTTAAATAAGTTCGATCAAAAGTTCTTGCTCCATAGGTCAGCCATTTAATGCTTTTAGTCTCGGCTTTATAAACTTTGAGTTGTTTTAAAAAAGGAACAAGGCTCGTTATCTGTTTTGTAACGAATCCATCGTATTTGGCAAAAGGTTGATCTCGATCTCTTGGAATAGGACGATAAACGGTGATATCTTTTTCTTTATTTTTAAAGGATGCCCAACGCCATTGATCATTATGTCGATCAAAGTCAAGAATCAGTAAATCAAACAAACGAGAACGGACGACAAAATTTTGATCGACTTTATGTTTATGATTTTTTAATAATTTTTTATCTAGATCAGGAGTTGAAATAATTTTTTTAGAATTCCCAAAGCTATCTAATTCTCGCCAGTCTTTTGCCGGTCGTTCTTCTAATAAATAGGCCCCACCTCCAAATTCATCATTATAAATTCCCAGCGCTGGTTGTTTTGGAATGTAAAACAGCTTCGGATTGGTATGATAAATTCCGGAAGCTTCTGCGAGAAAAGGCACTGCAAAGGCTGCAAAAGGATGAGTCGACATAAAATTATCTTTTACAATGGGCTCTGCAAATGATAATTTATTGAAAGGATAGGGTAAAAATCGAGAAGCGTCCTTTTCGAGAGACCGCATGACAAATTGCTTTCCATCTTTATCCTTTAGTCGCAACGAATTGGTTTGATTCCCTCCTCCTCGTTTAATCGGTTTCATTCCACCTCTGAAGGTTGATAAATCCAGTACCTCCAAATTGTATTTTTGACGATATAAATCTCGATAATGCGATCCGAGTAAAGCTTTATGGATAAACCCTTTCTTTTTTACTTCATAGGAAAAAAGATGCTTTTCAACCGTATCTTTTTGCGTTTCATATTCAGAAAAATCAAACGTTGTTTCTTCTTCATTGAAGGTTGTTTTTTCTTTGATCTGTTTTCTAAAGATTTCTTTACCTTCAGGGTTTTCATCATCAACTACCCAATACTTGATCCATACCGATCCATCTTTATAAAAATCCAACTGCGAAAAACC